>DAIOHI010000163.1:0-6102 GCA_036744815.1 Paludibacteraceae bacterium | reverse complement strand
GAGGACGCTTTTCCGTACTTTCTCCTGTTGGATTGCTGCCGATTGCTGTAGCCGGTTTCGATGTGCGAAAATTAGTTGAAGGTGCCGTTAAAATGGAAGATATTTGCGGATTAAGCACTTCCTTCGAAGAAAATCCTGCAGCTCAATATGCAGCTGTTCGTAACGAATTGTACAAAAGCGGAAAGAGAATTGAAATTTTGGTTAACTTTCATCCGAAATTACACTATGTTTCCGAATGGTGGAAGCAACTCTACGGTGAAAGCGAAGGAAAGGAACATAAAGGTATTTTTCCTGCATCAGTTGATTTTACTTCCGACCTACATTCTATGGGACAATGGATTCAAGAAGGAGAACGTACAATTTTTGAAACTGTTATTTCCGTAAAAGAAACAAATCACAAAAAGATTTTCCCAACATCGGAAGATAATTTGGATGGATTAAATTTTCTTGCAGGCAAACGCGTAGATGAAGTGAACAAGATGGCTGAATTAGGAACAATGATTGCTCATATTGATGGCGGCGTGCCTAATTTGAAAATTGAACTACCTCGCTTAAACGAGTATTATTTAGGTCAACTATTATATTTCTTTGAAAAAGCTTGCGGTATCAGCGGTTATGTATTGGGTGTAAATCCTTTCGATCAACCAGGAGTAGAAGCTTACAAAAAGAATATGTTCGCTTTGCTCGAAAAACCGGGATACGAAGCAGAAACAAAAGCGATAAAAGCGCGTTTGTAAAATATAACTACCAATTTTATAAAGCAGAAAGCTGTCTCATAAGGCAGCTTTTTCTCATTTAAATAAAAAAACCGCCGGAACTTTTCTAAGGACTAGATAACTTCCGGCGGCGCGCTGTAAACTAAACAGACAAACCAGCTTCTTTATATAGTGTGACTACTATCAGTCAAACCATTTATCTTTTTTATCTTGAGCGAGAAGATGAGCTACTGCGAGATGATGCATTTGAACTATTATCGCTTTTGCTACTTCTCTCCGAAGTACTTTGACCTGATCTTGTGCTCGAAGAACTATTGGAGCTACTTCTACCTACATTTCCAGAAGATCGGTTGCTTCTATTACTATTTACTTCAATTTTCGTGCCAGACTTTTCGGATGAAGTGTTATTTTTTACAGTACCGCTCTCGGATGCTCTCCGGGACGAATTATTTGATCCCGAAGTGGTAGACGAATTTCTTGATGGCGTCGTTTTCGAATCATTTCTATTTACCGTATTATTAGATCTGCTGCTTGTCGTCGAAGACGATCTGTTCGATGATGAAGCAGATGATGTCCCTGTTTCTCGTGTTACCCTTGTCGGATTGCTGCTATTACTTCTGTTGACCGTATCGGAAGTCCTTACTGGAGTACTACTACTTCTGCTGTTAACCGCATCGGAGCGTCTTGTTGAGCTATTAGTGCTATTCACAGCTGCAGCACTTCGACTCGAACTTGAAGAAGGACTTGTTGCCGAGCGAAGTTCACGAGAGTTAGATACTGTCGTATTTCTTCTGCTAAACGAATTTTCAGGATGTCTGGTTCCGTAATCGTTTCGGCTGACAGATTGATACATCGTAACTCCTCGGTTGCTGTACACGGTATTTGTATAACGATAATGATGTTTGTGATTAACACAATTGTAAACATTACGAACATAAATATTAACCGGTGCCGGACTACGATAATGGTAATAGGACGGATAATAGCCCCAATAATAAGGTGAATGCCAAACTACATAACGACGGCTTCGAAATACTTTATAAATGGGCGGAGTCCATACGTATACAGGCTCGATGATGTAATTGACACCATATAAATACGGGCTTCCGATAATTTGAACAGAAACATTGCTTCTGCGTTGTTGATCTACAACAATAGTCGCCACATCTTGATAAATGTCTCTTTCGAGTACAGCTTGTACAACAACCACGTTCACATTCTTTTCCTGTGTCTCGATAACTCGTAGGTAATCAATAAATCCGTCGTTATTCAAATCCAAATTTGATATTTCGTTGCGCGGATCATTGAGCCGGATTTCAAATTCTTCCAGATTATCTACTTCGCCAAATAAAGTGGCTACTGCTTCCAAATCAAGATTATAACTAATGTCGTAACTACTTGCTTCAACAGTAATTCGCGATTGCCCAAAAAGAGTTGTCATTGAAAACAGGGCAACAATAACTAAGATAAAATTTCTAGGTTTCATGACTGTAAAGTTTTAAAGGTGAATAATAGAAACCCTTTTAACCATTCAATTACAAGAGTGTTTTTTATGTTTTAATGTCAATCTTTGTGCCAAATCCAATCGTCAAACAAACATTAATGACACAAAAACAAGACAAATATAATTCAAAAACAGATTCAAGCTGATAATCAATCAAATATATTTTTAAATTTTTCAGCGAAAATTACAACTATTGCGTTTTATTAACCTCAAGAAAAAACAAAAGATTAAAGAAACAGCCTCTCTCGGCTTCAATCATAAATAATAGTTGTAAATAATATCAATCTCACAATCTTGTTAAAAGAGCTTCGGCATCTTCTAATACATCCAACTTTCCCACATCGATCATATTAAGATTATCCGGAACATAGCCTTTTATAACTTGGCTTTCAACATTCGACAAATAAAAATCCATAATAGAGAAACGTGGCTCAAAGTTTTTCATTAAATCAAAAACTGCGGGCGATACAACTTGAATTCCCGCAAAAGCTAGCCTTCTATATTCTTTGACTGATTTCAAGTCAAAAGGTTTGATTTCATTTGTTTTTATATTCGTCCAGCCATGCAAACGGCATTCTTCGTCGAACAACAAATACCGGAATGTATCTCTTTCGCTTACGAGCAAAGTTGCCAATGACTTTTGAGAATGCGCTTGATAAAACTCTTTCAAATCTACATTCGATAATATATCTACATTATGTACCAAAAACGCTTCGTTGTCATTAAAGAACGAAGCTGTTTTCCGTATAGCTCCTCCCGTTTCGAGCAACAAATCACGCTCATCGGATATTTTTATGTTAATTCCAAAAGAATTATTCTGTTGTATAAAGTCAATTATCTGATCAGGAAAATGATGAACATTAACAATTATATCGTGAAAGCCGCTCGATTTAAGCTTCAAAATAATGTGTTCGAGCAAGGGTTTTCCTCCTATCGGAACAAGAGCTTTGGGCATGTTGTCGGTCAGAGGACGCAACCGAGTTCCCAATCCGGCTGCAAAAATTAGAGCTTTCATTTGCTTTTATTTGGGGAGAAAAATGTTTTCAATGTTTTGTTCGCGATGTACTAACTGTACTTCTATTCCATATTCATTGGAGATATGTTCTGCCATTTTTTGCGCCGAATATACCGATCGATGCTGCCCTCCTGTGCATCCAAAAGAAACCATCAAATTAGTAAATCCTCTATCAATATAACGCTTAACGGAAGCATCAACCATTTCGTAGGCATGATCTAAAAGGAAAAGTATTTCGCCATCTTCCTCTAAAAACTGGATCACATTGTCATCTAATCCCGTAAAATGAGAATAGCGTTCGTATTTTCCCGGATTGTTCACCGCACGGCAATCGAAAACAAAACCACCGCCATTACCGGAGTCGTCGTTAGGAATACCTTTTTTATAAGAAAAACTATATACTTTAACTACTAATGGTTTACGAACCGAAACTTCGCGAAACTGCTTCAATTCGGTCATTTGACTCAACACTTCCGTCAAATAAGGATATTCGGTAAATCCGTCACTTAAAATAGCCCGCAGGTTTTCGATAGCAAAAGGGATGCTTTGTAAAAAATGAGGCTTTTTCTCAAAGTATCCTCTAAATCCATAAGCTCCAAGTACCTGAAGTGTACGGAAAAGAACAAAATTCTTCAATTGTTTACGAAAATCTTCTTCATCTACCGGAAGTAAATTTTTCAACGCTCCAAGATATGATTGCAATAATTCTTCTTTTAATTCGGAATTGTATTGCGCCTTAGCTTGCCAAAGAAAAGATGCAACGTCATAATAAACAGGACCTTTTCGTCCTCCTTGAAAATCGATAAAATAAGGTTCACCATCTTTTATCATCACATTTCGACTTTGAAAATCGCGATATAAAAACGCATCGTTGTGTGTGGACAAAAGAACATTGGAAAAAGCGATAAAGTCATTTTCCAAACGATTTTCTTGAAATTCTAATCCTGTAGGCTTTAAAAAACAGTATTTAAAATAATTCAAATCCCACAAAATGGAACGATCGTTGAATTCTTCTTGAGGATAACAAACGGAAAAATCAAAGTTTGCAGCTCCTAATACTTGGACTTCAGCCAATTTCTCAATTGTTTTTCGCAGCATGGCTTTCTCTGGTTCGCAAAAAACTCCGGTTTTTCGTCCCTCTGCTATATAATCAAACAAAAGTGTATCGCCTAAATCTTCTTGAATATAATAACGTTCGTCGTGGCTCCATGCGTACAATTGCGGAACAGGCAAATTTTGCGCATAAAAATGCTTCGCCATAGCCATAAAAGCTTTGTTTTCTTCAATCGAGGTTCCTTCAACTCCAATTATTGATTGCGTTTCACCTTGTAGCCGAAAGTATTTCCGATTTGATCCTGAAGCAGAGAGTTCTGTTTTCGATAAAAGATTTTCGCGCGTATATTCCCGGAAAAGCTGTTCCAATTGACCCATAAAAAGAGAATAAAAATAAATTTAAGAAAGATATAGCTTACATAGTCTAACTTTCAGGCTGTTAAAATTGAAGTTATGAAGCGTTTTATGTCCAAAATATTTCTTTTGCAAAGATACTTTTTTTTTGAAGAAAATAAACAATCTTATCTGCTCTATTGTTTTTTCTAACTAAGTTGAATAAAAACTGCTTCCTTATGTTGATTGTAAATCGAGTTATCGTATTTTTACTGCTGATTTTCAGTTTACAATCATGTGTACAAGGCTGTAAAAAAGAAACAAAAATGAATTGGAACAAATTAACACCCGAAGAGGCATCGGTTATACTTCACAAAGGAACGGAATATCCTTTCACCGGTGAATATGTGGACAATAAAGTAGAAGGAGTTTATATTTGCCGGCAATGTAATGCGCCACTCTATCTTTCGAAGGATAAATTCGATTCGCATTGCGGATGGCCCAGCTTCGACGACGAAATTGCCGCTGCTGTTCTTCGTATTCCTGATGAGGACGGGAGGCGCACCGAAATTATTTGTGCCAATTGCAAGGGACACTTAGGGCATGTTTTCCTAAACGAAGGCTTTACTCTAAAAAACACGCGGCATTGTGTCAATTCCATTTCTTTAAAGTTTATTCCCAATCCCGTAAAAAAGAAAGATCCGGTCGAAACTGCTTATTTTGCATCGGGATGTTTTTGGGGAACAGAATATCATTTCATGAAGGCAAAAGGAGTCACACGTACAGCTGTCGGTTTTATGGGCGGACATAGTGATAATCCAACTTATCGGGAAGTTTGCAGCGGAACAACCGGACATATCGAAACGACCGAAGTCTTCTTCAATCCGAAACAAATCACTTACGATGATTTAGTCAAATTGTTTTTCGAAACACATGATTTTACTCAAACCAACGGGCAAGGTCCTGATATTGGAGAACAATATCTTTCGGTCATATTTTATAATTCGGAAGAACAAAAAAACATCGCTCAAAAGTATATTGACATCCTCACACAAAAAGGTTATAAAGTAGCTACTTCGCTCCGAAATGCCGACGTTTTTTGGGAGGCGGAAGAATATCATCAGGCTTATTATCAGAAGAAGGACGGCAGCCCGTATTGTCATAGCTACAAGAAAATTTTCTGAAAAATAGGGAAATTTGCAAAACTTCCTTATCTTTGCCCCTCGAAAATAATTTCATGGGGGTTTAGCTCATCTGGCTAGAGCGCGACACTGGCAGTGTCGAGGTGACCGGTTCGAGTCCGGTAATCTCCACTTGATACAAAAAAAGGTTGTCTTCAAAAAAGACAACCTTTTTTTTGTGGAATTTAATCTCCCTTATTCAAAGTGGTACAGAAAAATAATTCCGGCTTCGAGTGCCGGTTTTTTACTATCCTTTATTTCGAGCGTGGCAAAAATTTCAGCTTTTGTCGTTCCTCTCAG
>DAIOHI010000162.1:0-6116 GCA_036744815.1 Paludibacteraceae bacterium | reverse complement strand
AGAACCATTTTTTCTTCTTAAAGAAGATAAGCATCAATATCGTGATTAGCACAATAAATACCCACATGCCAAAGTAACCGTAGTTCCACGATAGTTCGGGGATGTTTGCGAAATTGGTTCCATACACGCCTACAATAAAGGTTATGGGGATAAATACGACGGAAAAAATGGTCAGCACCCGCATGATTTCGTTCAGCCGCGTACTCATAATACTATGATAAATGCTCAACTGGTCGAACATGACTTCGCGGTAATTTTCCGCCAGCTCTATCGCCTCGCTGATGTTCGATTGCAATTCTTTATAATACTGTTTGTTCTGCTTATGGATAAATTCCGAATCGAGCTTTGCCAATCCGTTGATCATTTCGTAAGCGGGTTTAATGTTTTTACGGATAAAACTCATTTCCCGTTTGTAGAGGTATATTTTGTCCGGTATTTCGTTTTGAGCACTATCCATCAAGTCATCCAGATTGTCAATTTTGTCGCCGAGCAGTCCGATAATGTAAATGTAGCTGTCCACAACTACGTCGAGCAGCGCGAATGCCAAATAGTCGGAACCCGAAGTGCGGATTTTGCTGCTTTGTCGGCGGATGCGTTCGCAAACCGGTTCGAATTCGTCTCCCGCTTCTTCGCGAAATGAAATCAGCAGATTATCAGTCAAGATCAACGAAAAATTCTCGGCTGTTATGTTTTTACTGCGCTTGGACAGCGTTAGTATTTTTATCGAAATGAAAAGCCCTTTGTCGAATTCCTGAATTTTAGGACGAGTGGAAGGATCGAGAATATCGGACATAATGTTTCGAGGTATTTCGAAGTCGTCCGAAATCTGTTCCATAACATTCACATCGTGCAATCCAACTATGTTTATCCAAGTGATGTTCCGGTTGTGTTTCAGATTTTTCAGTTCGCTTATACGCCTCTCATCCCATTCTTTCACGCTGTCGGGATTGAAATCCATAACACGAATTTCTGTTGTTCCCACCTTCTTTTCCCCTCGGAAAACAAGCGCGTAGGGCGATAGTCCGATATCTTGCTTTGCTTTATTGGTAAGTCTTGCCATGGCGGAAGAAATAAGATTTTGAATTTGTTTTACAAAAATAGGAAAGTATTTGATTGAACGGAAAGTTATGTACATGAAAAACGCTACAAACATTTCTATTCATAGCGTTTTCAAAATATATCAGTTCAAAAACTTTTGATTTTTTTGAAACTGTTTGAATTTTATTCTACTTTCTGTTATCCATTTCTTCTTTGCTCAGCACTCGTGTGTCGGGTTTTTCTTTTGCCAGCAGACGCAGAAACTCTTCGGGATAGCCCGGACGAATAATGCTGATCGGTATTTTCGCTTCATTTTGCAGAAACTTTCCGTTGGCTTCTCTTTTTACGTTTCCGTCCAGATATTTCACAAGCAGATATTCGCCTAATTTGCGCCATGCTTCGGTAGAGTTTTCCGCTTGCTTGATACTGAAATTAGTTAAATAAGCACGCGCTTCGTTTTCGGAAAGTAGGCTTGCCGCTTTATCCGCTGCCGGAACCAAAAGACTGAAGTCTTTTTCCCAATGTGCTTGCACTTTGTGAATGTCGGGCATCATAAAAGAGGATTTTCCATAAGCAAAATTCGAAACCTGATTGTAAATCCAAAAAGCCGAAGAGGAAGAATATTCAAGCAAACTTCCGTTTTTTTCGTCGTAACACCACGGAATGCTGTCAATTCCGCAATACATTGGAACATAAAGCGAACTTGCCGCGTCGTCCACGCCAAACCACAATATGCCACCGATATAATTTGGAAGCCAGTTCCGCATTTGAGCAACGAAAGAAAATCCTGTTTGCTGTGTAGCAATTGGGCGTTCGTGAACGTATTCCACACTGTCCACCGTAAATGTAAGCGGACTATGACGTAATTTGCTTTTGAAAACTCCGGCTCCAATGCCGGTAGTAATATCTAATGGCGTGTTTTCGTATTGGTCGCGCATCAAATCTTTCAGGTTTTGTGCCGACAGTTTATCCACCGGTTTTATCCATAAAGGCATGCGCTCTTTTGTTTCGCCTTTCACGTAAGTGATGTATTTGTCCATTTCGGGATTTACCTGACGAAAGAAAGACCAAACACGCGCTTCGCAAACTCTCAATGCTGTATAATCAAGTGGATTATATACGTCGGAAAAACTAAAATCGGTATTTTTACCTGTAAAATATCCTTTTTCGCGGGCAAAAGCAACAACGTCTTCGGAATACATACAATTAACTTTGTCTTCGAAAGGAATGGTGGTTATTCTTGCTTGATTGGCATGCGCCGAAATGCAATCGTCGGGAAGGCGAAGCGCCACCCAAACAGCACCTTTGTTTCTCGGACCTTTACCGATCATTTCCATAATCCATACTTCGTGCGGATCGGCAATGGAAAAGCTTTCGCCACCGCTGTAATAGCCATATTCAGCTACTAAGTCGGTCATTACTTTTATTGCCTCGCGAGCGGTTTTGGCACGTTGAAGCGTAACGTAAATCAAGCTTCCGTAGTCCATTATTCCGGTGCTGTCTTCCAATTCAGGACGACCGCCGAAGGTTGTTTCGCCAATTGCCAGCTGATGCTCGTTCATGTTTCCGATTACAGAATAAGTACGCTCAACTTGTTTTATTTTTCCTAAATATTTACCTGTGTCCCATTCGTGGATGTCCAGCATTGTACCTTCGGGATAGCTAGCAGCCGGATAATGATATAAAGATCCATATAAATAATATGAATCGGCAGAATAAGAAATAAAGGTGGAACCATCGGCGCTGGCTTTTTTACCTACTAAAAAATTGGTACAAGCCATTGTATAAATAGGCGCGAGAAGAGATAACGATGCTAAGAGAAAGAACTTTTTTATCATTTTATAGTCAAAAATTTACTGATTCGTGCAAAAATAAGGATAATTATCAAATTCTAAAACAGGGAAAAAGTAATAAAACGTCAATAATATTTATTTTTTGCCTATTTCAGATGCTTATTTCTTTATCATCTTTATGACCGACTGTTTTATGCCGGGACTTAAGCTGTCGAGATAATGACTTTGTGCGAAAAATTGTATTTCGTGAAATAATTCGGGATACTTCTGTGCAATTTTTATCATCACTTTAAAAGCTGTAGAACGAACCGATGGCTTTTTATCCACCTTTTCCCAAATAGTAGCGCATTGATCGAAAAGAATGGATTCATGTTCTTCGCCTATTTCAATATTCGACAAAACCTTCAGTAATTCCCGCTGATGTCCGTCTTTTTTCGAAGCTAATCCTTCTATTATATTTCGCACATGTTCCGAATTTATTCTTTTGTCGTTTTTCTCCATAGAGAGAAACATCAACCAAGCTGCACGCCATGAATAATCCTCATTTTCAACAGCCATTTTCAATAGCTTCTCGAAATCTTCGGGATGTGCTTCCATGTGCGAAAGCATTCCTTCTACGTAGAAGTTCTTTAGTGCATCTTCTAATGCTGTGTTCATTGTTTGTTAGAGAATTTAATCGAACAAAGATAAGTAAACAAGGTGGAATGCGAGCTAGTGATATGATATAAAATAAAAAGAGTGCCCTTGTGGGACACTCTTTTAGAATTTATCGTAGAATTCGTCAATCTGTTTAGTATGACGACTTTCTTATTCTGCTTTAGGACTATCTTCTCTTGGAGGACGAGGCATCAAAGCTTTTTTCGATAGTTTGAATTTACCTGTTTTAGCGTCAATGTCAAGTAATTTTACTTCTACCATGTCGCCTTCTTTCAAGCCCGATTGTTCCATCGTTTCGATGCGTTTCCAATCCAATTCCGAAATGTGAAGCAAACCTTCTTTGCCCGGCATAAATTCAACGAATGCACCGTAAGGCATTACCGATTTAACTTTAGCTTTGTAAGTTTCGCCTACTTCGGGAATGGCTACGATACCTTTAATTTTTGCAATTGCAGCATCGATAGCATCTTTGTTGGTAGCCGCGATTTCTACACGACCTTGATCACCAATTTCTTCAATTGAAATAGTTGCGCCTGTTTCGGCTTGCATGTTTTGGATGATTTTTCCACCAGGACCTATTACAGCACCAATCATTTCTTTAGGAATAAACATCACAATGATGCGTGGAGCATGTGGTTTGAAGTCGTCGCGCGGAGCTGCCAAAGTTTCTTCTATCTTTCCAAGAATATGCATACGTCCCGCTTTCGCTTGATTCAATGCTGTTTCAAGAATTTCGAAAGAAAGTCCGTCCACTTTAATGTCCATTTGTGTAGCCGTAATACCGTCTTTTGTTCCGGTTACTTTGAAATCCATATCGCCCAAATGGTCTTCGTCGCCCAAAATGTCGGAAAGAACCGCGAAGTTTTTACCTTTATTTTCGGAAATCAATCCCATAGCAATACCCGAAACCGGTTTCTTAATTTGCACACCGGCATCCATCAATGCTAATGTTCCGGCACAAACTGTAGCCATCGACGACGATCCGTTCGATTCCAAAATATCGGAAACTACACGAACTACGTAAGGATATCCTTCCGGAATCATTGGTTTCAAAGCACGGAAAGCTAAGTTTCCATGTCCTACTTCGCGACGACCTACACCGCGTGAAGCGCGTGCTTCGCCGGTCGAAAATGGAGGAAAGTTATAGTGCAATAAGAAACGTTCTTTTCCTTGTGTCAGGGCTTCATCAACGATTTTCTCGTCGTTTTTAGTTCCTAAAGTAACTGAAGTCAATGATTGAGTTTCGCCGCGAGTGAATACTGCCGAACCGTGAGGACCGGGCAAGTAACCAACTTCTGACCAAATAGGACGGATTTCGGTAGTTTTGCGTCCGTCAAGGCGTTTGCCTTCGTCAAGAATAGAGCGACGCATCGCTTCTTTTTCTACATCGTGGTAGTATTTGCTGATCAATCCTTTCTTTTCTTCCGCAACTTCGGGATCTAAGGATTCGATATATTCTTTTTTAACAGCGGCAAAGTTGTCTGCGCGTGAATGTTTATTGGCATCGCAAGCCGCAGCTACTTTGTAAACTTTGTCATAAGTTTTTGCCCAAATATCTTTTTTAAGATCTTCGTCGTTTTCTTCGTGGCAATATTCGCGTTTCACGGTTTTACCAACGGCTTCCATCAATTCCAATTGCACTTGGCAATGTACTTTAATAGCTTCGTGAGCTACTTTCATGGCAGCAAGCAAATCGTCTTCGCTTACTTCTTTCATTTCGCCTTCCACCATCATGATATTATCTAATGTAGCGGCTACAATGATGTCCATATCGGCAGTTTCCAATTGAGCGTAAGTGGGATTTACCACAAATTCGCCGTTGATACGCGCCACGCGAACTTCGGAGATAGGTCCGTTGAAAGGAATATCAGAAACAGCTAAAGCTGCAGAAGCTGCCAGTCCTGCAAGTGCATCGGGCATATCAACGCCGTCGGCAGAATATAGGGTTACGTTAACGAAAGTTTCGGCGTGGAAATCGTCGGGAAAAAGCGGACGAAGCGCACGATCGACCAAACGTGAAACAAGAATTTCGTAATCCGAAGCACGACCCTCACGACGGGTAAATCCTCCTGGAAAACGTCCGTTCGAAGCAAATTTTTCTTTATAATCGACCGAAAGCGGCATAAAATCCGTTCCTGGTACTGCATCGGCTGCCGCGCAAACCGTTGCCAAAAGCATGGTGTCTCCCATGCGAACCATCACTGAACCATCGGCTTGTTTTGCCAACTTTCCTGTTTCGATGGTAATACTGCGTCCATCACCCAGTGTGATGGTTTTTGTAACTACGTTCATAAAATTACAGATTATTTTTTAGACTTTAATATTTCGGTCGCAAAGGTAGCATTTTATTTCCTATTGTGTACCAATAGGATGTGAAAATGTGAAAAAGGAAGAAATAATACAAAGTAATTTCAATCTTGTACTTACGATTTAATATCTAGTATTCATAAAGAATCTGCTTGCCGGAAATGTTAAGAAACACTTTGTCGTTTCCTGCGATTTGTAATTCCTTGATGTTAAATAAAAATTCTTTAGTAATCCATGCTTCGCACATTTCTTTGTTCTCAAGCGAAAGTCGTAATGATCTTTGACAAGGATATGATTCTGCAACTATTCCCGAATCGATCA
>DAIOHI010000161.1:0-6181 GCA_036744815.1 Paludibacteraceae bacterium | reverse complement strand
AAAAATAGTTATTATATGAAAAAAGGACTATCTTTTGTCACAAAATAGGATTGTGATTCGACTTATTAGATAAAAACCTTTTGGAAAATTTTGAAAACACATATCAGGAAAATTATAGAATGCTATTTTCTTTATCTCTGAGAATAATAGGTGATGAAGATGATGTTCGTGATATCATTCAAGAAGTTTTTATCGATTACTATGAAAAAATTTCGGCTTCCATCTTAATATCAAACACAAAAAACTGGTTGGCACGCGCAACTATCAATAAGAGTATCGACTTGTTGAGAAAAAGAAAAAAGAAGTCGGATCTATCCGAAATTGAAAATCATCATGGCGAAACAGAAGAAGAGTTTCTCGCCAAAACACAGCGAAAATTTATTATAAAAAAAGCCTTAACCAAGCTAAATGATAAAGAGAGAAAATTGGCTATTTTATACAGCGAAGGTTTTTCGTACATGGAAATGGCTGAAATTTTGAATATAAACTATGCTTCTGTTGGGAAAAAATTGGCGCGAACATTGGATAAAATACGAAAAACATTAAAATCAAACGATTATGAGATGTTTTAATAACACATTGATGCAAAGATATATTGACAGCGAAACGAGCGTTGCGGAAAATAAGGCTATTGAAACGCATATTTCAGAATGCGAGAAATGTGCTTCAAAACTTAAAGACTATACGGATTTTGTCTGTTTTTTTAAAGAAAGCTCACAAGACTCAAAAAAGATTTCAGCAAGTGAAATACCAGCTTTTCGCAGGTCCCACTCGACAGCGAAACGTCACAAAAAGATAAAAAAACATTTAATTAATATTGCTGCGGCTTGTACATTAATTCTTATTGTTTTTTCTTATTATAAAAAGCAGCAGCAAGAAGAATATCTGATTTT
Organism: Paludibacteraceae bacterium; assembly: GCA_036744815.1. Classification (GTDB taxonomy): domain Bacteria; phylum Bacteroidota; class Bacteroidia; order Bacteroidales; family Paludibacteraceae; genus H1. Next base: position 5,288 of record DAIOHI010000161.1, on the reverse strand, counting down.
TTTTGAAGCCATTGATGATCTTGATGCGAACAAAGCTTATTCGGAACAGAGCGGAACGATTTTTATGATGGATCAGGATGGCAATATCATTGACTCATTTGAATATTAACCCGCTTATGAACATATCCTAAAAGTTTAACTAATTAAAATTTATTTTTATGAAAACTCTAAGAATTTTATCTTTACTTTTAATTGTTTCGGTATTTGCAAGTGCTCAAACTAAGGACGAAAACATTTCTCACTTACAAAATGTGTTATCCTACTCTCTTTACGAATCGAAGGTGAAAATTGACAAAAAAGGAAATCTTAGCCGAAAGGATAATAATGGTAATCAATTTAAGTATGCATTGTCTGACATCGAAGAAGTGAACACGTCATTCGACGGTTTCCATAATGTGGTTATTACTTTCAAATCAGGAAAAACAGCGTTGGCAATTATAAATGGAAACGAAAATTTGCATAGCATTAATGTATTTGCATTTGCAAATGCAGAAGATTGCGAAAAAGCAAAAGATCTTTTCATTGAACTGATTTCTGAATAAACAAAGGAAATAAAAATCAAATATTATGAAGAAAATAATTTTATTCTTCTGGATAATTTCTATCTCTATTGGTGTTGCTGCCCAATCATTGTTAGACACTTATCAGCAAGGAAAAGTCAAATTGACTCCTGATAAAACGTACGGAGTAGGTAATAATTTTGATGAAATATGGGGAAATGCGCAAAGCAGACACAATTCTCTTATAGTTCTTTCAAATGGCTCGGTAATTGTCAACACAAAAGGAAAGCATTACAGATTTACTCCGAATGGCAAGTTCGAAAAAGAAATAATTCTCAAAAACTCCAGCGGTAAAGAATTGCAGAATCGTCCGATTCAAGGTTTTATCAATAATCAATTTTTCACTAATCTCGATAATATGGGAAAAATGATTTGTACCGATATGGAAGGAAAATACGTCAAAACATTGACTCTGGATTATATGGCATCGGATATGGTAACAATGAAAGATAATAAAATTGCCGTCGTAGGATGGGTTATCTGGAAAGATCGATTTCGCAATTTTGTATCCATAGTGGATTATAATACAAACAAAGAGAAAATTGTTTGGGATAAATTCACAGACAGAAATAGCACTGCCTTTACAGCATCATCTAACAAAATGAGACAAGTATCGCGTGCTTATATCCAGGAAATACGAAGTTTTCCTCGCTATGGCTACTCTTATTTTGGAGTAGATCGTCATATAGGAAAGCGTCCTGTCATTGAGTTTGCAAACAACGAATTAGTGGTGGCTTTGCCTTCCGAAGATGAAATCAGATTTTTCGATAATCAAGGGAATTTAAAAGCAACTAAAAAAATAGACTGGAAAGCAAATGTCATCTCAGTGGAAGAGCAAAAACGCGTTTTAAAAGAAGCAATAGAAACGCATCGTAAAACGGCGCTACATATAACAAATGGCATTAGCGAAGAGGATGCGCAAGAAGCCAGAAGTCGTATATTAAAAGAAAAAGAAGAACTATTAAGTAATATAAAGACAGAGATCACTTTACCTCACTTAACTTCCGTTATAAAAGATTCAGACGAAAATCTTCTGTTTTTTGAGTTCCCAAAAAAGTCGGGAAATAATCTTTTTCACGTATGGATTTATAAAAATGATGGTAAATTCGCTTGCAAAAGCAGTTTTGTTTGCGACGAATACAACTTGTCAATTACGTCTTCGAGAATGGTTTTTCATGAAGGCTACCTTTATGCACTCCAAAGCTTAAAGAACGAAAAGACGCTTAGGTTAGTCCGTTTTAAACTCGAAAACGAATAATTCGAGAATAGTTTCGAAACAAAACTTATTCTGACAAAAGAAAACAGCCGCTCTTTCGAATAAAAGAGCGGCTATTTTCTTAACCCCTACAAGGAATTTTTATTCCGCATTCCGTTTCTGAACGTTGTAGAATATTTTCATTTGGTTGCCCAAAATTTTTGTAAAACCTTTTACATCATCGGCAGTCCAAGCACGATTTACTTCGCCATATTCTCCGAAATCTGTTTTCATTAAATCGAATGAACTATCCACGCCAACCAATGTATAGCTGTACGGACGTAAATTGATAATCACTTTGCCTGTTACGTTCTGTTGCGAACTCTCAAGAAATTGTTCGATATCCCGCATAACCGGTTCTAAATATTGTGCTTCATGAAGAAACATTCCATACCAGTTGCCCAATTGGTCTTTCCAATACTGCTGCCACTTTGTAAGCGTATGTTTTTCGAGCATTTTGTGCGCATTAATAATCAACATGGGAGCCGCCGCTTCGAAGCCAACACGACCTTTGATTCCGATAATCGTATCACCGATATGCATATCGCGACCTATTCCGAATTTAGAAGCTATACTTTCCAAATCATTTATTAACGTTACCTTGTCATTGTATTTTTTTTCATTCAAAGCCGTAATTTCTCCTTTTTCAAAAGTAATTGAAATTTGCTCTTCATCTTTCCTTTCTACCTGACTAGGATAAGCTGCTTCGGGCAATGTTTGATCGGATTTTAGTGTTTCCTTTCCTCCGATACTCGTTCCCCACAATCCTTTATTGATGGAGTATTCCATTTTCTTAAAGTCCGCTTCATAACCGTGCGTTTTCAGATAGTTAATCTCGTATTCACGTGTCAGCACCATATCTCGCGTTGGAGTTAGAATTTTTATTTCAGGAGCAATTACATCGAATGTCAAATCAAAACGCACTTGATCGTTTCCGGCTCCGGTACTTCCATGCGCCACATAATCGGCTCCAATCTTTTTTGCGTAATCGATTATTGCCAAAGCTTGGAAAATTCGCTCCGAACTTACGGAAATAGGATAAGTTCCGTTGCGAAGCACATTCCCGAATATCATGTATTTTATACTTTTTTCGTAATATTCTTGAGTAACATCTAATGTAACATGTTGTACCGCGCCTAATTTGTAAGCTCTTTTTTCTATTTCTTCCAACTCTTTCGGGCTGAATCCTCCGGTATTCGCCACCGCTGTGTACACTTCGTATCCTTTTTCTTTTGCTAAATACATGGCGCAAAATGAAGTATCCAAACCTCCACTAAACGCCAACAACACTTTCTCTTTCATAAATTAACTTCTATTTATTGTCTTTTTTCGGGTCAAACAGCATTCCTGTACACAGACAGAAACGTTTTTGAGTCCGTTGTAAAATATCATAATTAACACAACTTTGACAGCCTTTCCAAAAAGCCTCATCATCAGTCAACTCCGAAAAAGTAACTGGTTTATAGCCTAATTCTGAATTTATCCGCATAACAGCCAAACCGGTAGTTAATCCAAAAATTTTAGCTTCCGGATAACGTTCGCGAGAAAGATTAAATGCTTTCTGCTTGATTTGCTTTGCCAATCCATGTCCGCGAAATTTCTCCACAACAATAAGACCTGAATTCGCAACAAATTTTTTATCGCTCCATGTCTCGATGTAGCAAAATCCGGCAAATTCCTTTCCTGCCAAAGCAATAATTGCTTTTCCCTCACGTATCTTTGCCGAAAGATATTCGGGTGTACGCTTGGCAATACCCGTGCCGCGAACTGCCGCTGCGTCAGCAATGGTTTGAAGAATGGTGTCAACATAAGGCAGATGCGATTCGTTAGCAACCTCTACCAATATTTCCGACAGGTTATTTTCCAATTCTTGTTTTGTATTTGTTTTTGTTAAATCCGTTGTGACCATTTTTATAATTTATCTGCAAAATTCAAGTTCATCATTTCCAGAATGCTCTGGCGCGAAATTCCCTCACGAGGAATCAATAAAATAGTATCGTCACCAGCAATTGTTCCGAGAATTTCTTCTGTTGATATATTATCAATATCCCAAGCAATTGCGCTGGCATAACCCGGTTTTGTTTTCACAACCGCCAACTGACCGGAAAACTCAACACTCAAAACAGCGCTGTTTGCAAAGTTAGCCGATGGCGAATCACTCTGGCTTGCCTTCTTATTATGAGCCGGCAATGTATATTTATACGCTCCGTTCGACAATGGAGTTTTTGATACTTTCAAAAACTTCAAATCACGAGAAAGCGTAGCCTGCGTTACTTCGCAGTTCCGTAGCTTTAAAAGCCCCAATAACTCCTCCTGGCTTCCAACAACATTGGAGCGAAGGATTTCTGATATAACCTGTAAACGATTTCTTTTGTTCTTCATAAATGCATATTTATTATAAAACAGAATGCAAAAATACTATTTTTTTGTATATAAACTTACTTTTAGCTATTTTTATTTATATTTATTCATTAAAAAATGGACGCCAAATGCGAACGAGGCATTTTAATACAGACAAACGAGGCAGTTATTGGCATTATATTCGTTTCATACAAATCCTTAATTTATTCTTAAAAAAGTTCTTTATACAGAAAAATAAATTATTTTTGTAATTAGTTTAAAACATTTTAGATATTTACACGTTAAATTATCAGTTTAAATTTACTCTATTTTACAACTTATTTTTATGCACTTAATATCCGTTCTACTTCAAGCCACAAACGAGAATCTTGTCGAAGTCACACAACAAACAGCCATCGAAGGGCAAAGTTATTTTGAAATCCTATTAAAAGGAGGATGGATTTTAGTTCCGATTATCCTACTTCTATTTTTATCGATCTATATTATTATCGAAAGATGGGTAACGATAAGAAATTTGGGAAAAAAAGATTCCATTTGGTTTGCACGTGTGAACGAATTGATTTCGGAAAACAAAACGGATAAAGCGGCTAAATTTTGCGCTGAACACCCTAGCTCTTATGCCAAAGTAATATCCGCAGGACTTATGGATGCAGAAGATGAAGATCAAATCATTCAAGAATCCATGCAAACCGAAGCGCGCCAACAAATATCCAAGTTGGAAGACAAAATGAACTATCTCGGAATTTCTGCTTCTATTGCTCCTATGTTAGGTTTCTTGGGAACGATATTCGGAGTTATCCGTATATTTTATAACATCGCATTGACGAATGACTTGAACATTGCGTCAATTGCCGACGGATTGTACCAAAAAATGATTTGCTCGGGAGTTGGTTTATTGGTCGGGATTATTGCTTACTCGGGATATTATGTTTTGAATGGTAACATAGACAAAATTGTTACGAATATGGATAAATATTCCAACGAAACACTGAGAGCAATCAGACAAATGAAAGCATCTGCAACATCAGAAAAAATTGATGAATAATCAGTTTTTAACACTTAGTTAAATTATCAGAAATGAAAATTGAACGTCGAAAATCGAAATCAGCCGA
>DAIOHI010000160.1:0-6212 GCA_036744815.1 Paludibacteraceae bacterium | reverse complement strand
TTTATAATAAACCCGCCTACGATATTATGCTTATTCTTCGTGAAATACACGATTTAGATACGCTATCTTTGTGCAAAGACCTGAGTATTACGCCCGAGTATTTCGTTCAGCGAATAGCAGAGATAAAAGACCGTAGAAAAAACAGAGGTTATTCATCTTATACACCTCAAGTGTTTATGACTCAATTGAGTGCCGGAGATGTGGCAACCATGCAGCAATCCATTTACAAATATCCCGGATTTTATATTCAGAATCGTACTTTGAGGGAATACAGTTATCCCTTCGCTGCACATCTGTTGGGAAGTATCGGCGAAGTTTCGCAACGAATGATTGATGCCGATGATTATTACAAACAAGGAGATTATGCGGGCAGGGATGGCGTAGAATATACTTACGAAAAACAGTTGAGAGGCGAGAAAGGAGTGGAAATTCTGCTTCGGGATGCCAAAGGGCGCATTAAAGGTAAGTGGGAAGATGGACGAGAAGATGTAGCTCCCAGAATTGGTGTGAATCTGACTTTGACCATTGATATGAATTTGCAGATGTTTGCCGAAAAGTTGATGAACGGAAAAATGGGAAGCGTTGTTGCAATCGAACCTTCGACGGGCGAAATACTTACGTTGGTTTCGAATCCGTCTTTCGATCCATCGGTGTTGGTGGGGCGTCAGCGTTCGGAGAATTATAATAAACTGGTAAATGATCCGATGAAGCCTCTTTTGAATCGGGCAACGCAAGCGCAATATTCTCCCGGCTCGACATTTAAACCCTTACAGGCTTTAGTTTGCTTGCAAATGGGCGGAATAACCGAATATTCTTATTTCCCTTGTAGTGGAAAAGGTTCGCAACCAATATCTTGTACGCACTCGCACGGTTCTCCCGTATCTTTGCTGAATGCTATCGAACAAAGCTGTAATCCGTATTTTTGGAATGCTTTTCGTTCTACATTGGAGAAAAAAGGCTATGGAGAAGGCAATGTTTATTTCCGAGATGCTTATACGGAATGGAATGAAAGTCTTCGCCGTTTCGGACTTGGACATCGTTTTACTGACACCGACCTTTATGAGCAGGCTCGCGGCTACGTCCCTGACACAAGCTTTTACGATCGCAGTTATTTGAAAAAAACAGCTTGGCGCAGTATGACGATTCGTTCATTGGCAATCGGACAAGGCGAGATTCTTATAACTCCTTTGCAATTAGCTAACGCAACGGCAGCTATTGCTAACGAAGGATATTATATCACTCCGCATATCAATAAAGCCGATTCGATGAAACAACGAATACACGATGTGGAAATAGATAAGAAATATTTCAAAATTGTAAAAGAAGGTTTAGCTCGTGTTACTGAATTTGGTACGGGGCGGCATTCGAAGATTGAAGGCGTGGAAGTTTGCGGAAAAACAGGTACAGTTGAAAATAATCACGGGAAAGACCACTCGCTCTATATCGGTTTTGCCCCGAAGGATGATCCGAAAATAGCCATTGCTGTTGTTGTCGAAAATGCCGGATTCGGATCTACGTGGGCGGCTCCTATTGCGAGTTTGCTGATTGAGCAATATATCACGGGCAAGGTAGAGCGGACATGGGTAATGGATAATATGTTGAACACAATACTTAATCCTCATGCAAAGAGATTCTAGTCCTAAAGTAAAGTTTGCATTGGATTGGCTGACGATCGGTTATTACCTTATTTTGGTATCTATTGGTTGGATAAGCATTTACGGTGCAAGTTTCGATTTAGAAAATACAACTTCTATTTTCGATTTCGGTCAGCGTGCAGGAAAACAATTCGTGTGGATACTTACCGCTTTGGGACTTGGCGGAATGCTGTTGCTTGTAGAATATCGTATGTACAATATGTTTGCCTATGTTGTTTACGGAGCGGTCATATTGCTATTAATACTTACTATTTTTATTGCACCTGATATAAAAGGTTCCCGCTCGTGGTTGGTCTTAGGTCCGGTAAGTTTCCAGCCGGCAGAACTTGCCAAAGTAGCTACTTCGCTGGCATTGGCGAAATTTATGAGCACATATAACTACAAGCTCAAAACATGGAAGGATATGTTGCCTTTGCTCATGTTTGTGTTTATACCTTTTGCGCTTATTATCCTGCAAAAAGAAACAGGTTCGGCATTGGTCTTTGTCGCTTTTTTCTTGGTGTTTTATCGCGAAGGAATGAGTGGAGTATTCTTGCTTTTAGGTGTACTTGCCGTCATTTTGTTTGTGGTTGTTATTCGTTTTGGTGAAGTTATTTTACCGGGCGAAAGTGGAAATTTAGGTGTTTTGCTGGCAATGGGTATTATTTTATTAACCCAAGTCATATATGCTTATTTTATAAAAAGAAATCGACGAGAAAGTATTTGGCTTTTATCCGGAATCCTTATCGTAGTGATAATTTCGGTTGTTTTATGGAAATTCGGATTACCGGTTAATTTCAACTACGTGTCGATGGCTGTCGTGTTTGCCTCCTGTGTTTATTGGGCATTAATTCAGTTTTTATTGCGATACAAGACATATTCCTTGGTGGCTTTGTTTTCCTTATCCTTTTTGCTCTTTTCTTTTTCTGCCGATTATTTGTTCGATAGTGTTTTGCAACCTCATCAACAAATGCGTATCAAGGTGTTATTGAATATGGAAAACGATCCTTCGGGAGTAGGATATAATGTCAATCAGTCGAAAATTGCCATTGGTTCGGGAGGCTTACTCGGGAAAGGTTTTTTGAATGGAACGCAAACGAAATTGAAATATGTGCCGGAGCAGGATACCGACTTTATTTTCTGTACGGTAGGAGAGGAGCATGGTTTTTTAGGTTCCTTGTTTGTACTCTTGATTTATTGGTTACTTCTGATGCGGATACTTACCATAGCCGAGCGGCAACGGGAGGCTTTTTCGCGAATTTATGGCTATTGTGTCGCCAGTATATTCTTTATGCACCTGATGATTAATATCGGGATGGTACTTGGGCTGATGCCTGTAATTGGAATTCCTCTGCCCTTTTTTAGCTACGGAGGTTCATCGCTATGGGCATTTACCATTTTGCTGTTTATCTTGCTTCGATTAGATGCGTCTCGCTTCGAAATGATGCGCTAAGGAGAAGCAACTAAGCTTTAGAGAGAGGAAGTCAGAAGCTCTGAAAATGTTTTTTAGAGTCTTACCGCTTTTATCAGCTTATTTTCTTTTTTCAGTTCATTGGCAATGTTATCAAGCACTCCATTTATGAATGTAGCACTTTTGTCGGTGCTGTAAGCCTTCGAAATTTCAATAAACTCGTTCAAAGTTACATTCAAAGGAATGGTTGGGAAATTAAGCAGTTCAGCTAACGCGATTTCCATGATAACAATATCCATAAAGGCAATCCGATCCAATTCCCAATTGCGGGTGTGTTTATCAATCAATTCGCGGTATTCCTTGTTGTTGTTCAGTACATGACGCATAAGTTTTCTTGCAAAATCAGCGTCTTCTTCATCTTTAAACATTGGAAGAAGTTCCTGTTTTCCCGCTTTTTCTTCGTCGAATCGCTTAATGGTTTTTATAATAAAGCTGACAACAATTTCGACATCATCGGTCCAATAAATGCTTTGTTCTTCCAAAGATTCGTCCAAAGCTTCGTTTGCCAAAATAACTTTTTTGTAGATTTTCCGCCAAATATCTTTATCTGCATTATAGCTGCTTTCGGGAGCATTCATATATTCCGAGTACAAATCGGTCGCGATAATTTCTTCGTAGAGTTCTTTTATAATATCCTGTTCGTTTTCCCACGAAAGTTTTTTGCTTTTCAAGTATTCGTTCAGCCTTTGATTTTTCGATAATTGCTCAACGAATTTATTGTCAATAAAACGGGTGTTTGGATTTAATTCCTCGGGAGTGGGACGCAGCTTATTTCGTTTGGCATCAATGCGCAAAGCCGCGTATCTTGTTATTTCGATGGATAAAGCGAGAAGATGAAAATACAAATCGTAGGTTTTCTCTATACTAAAAAACAGTTCCTTTTCGACAGCAGATAATGTTTTTCCTTCACTTTTGTAATAAGAGTATAAGATTTGTACAATCTTGATACGTATTAAAACTCGATTAATCATAAAATAAATATGAACGCTTTCTTTTTTTAATTTCGCTGCAAAGGTATATCTTTTTTTGCTTCTAACAAGTTAAATTCTTGTTTTGTCGGAAGAAAAAACATCGATATTCGAATCACTTACAGTTTTTAGAGAATTATAAAAGCACAAATATTTGTTTTCTATTGCAAATAATTGAAAAAAATATGAGTCAAATCAAAGTATTTCTGTTAATTTCGTTCGATTTTATGCGGATATAATTTATCCTTCTTTATAAAGATTTTTATAATTTGGCTCATGACTAAAAAGACAAAAATAATATTCCTTGTAGTAATCGTCTTATTTATAGCGGGAATGGCTCTTTTTCCTACGTTAAAAAGATATTTCTCTTCGCAAAACAAGGCTGATGCTCCATCGAACAATACCGCATCTGCAACATCCGGGAAGCAACGCGACTTAGCGGTAAATGCTTTGGTGCTGAAGCATGAAACGATGAATGATGTGTTTCGGACGATGGGCTTTCTGCTCCCCGACGAGGAAGTGGATTTGTCTTTCGAAACTTCGGGAAAAATAACGGATATTTATTTTAAAGAAGGCACTCCTGTTCAAAAAGGGCAATTGCTTGCCAAAGTAAATGATAAGCCTTTGCAAGCCGAGTTGAAAAAAATAGAATCACAAATGCCTTTGGCGCAGGAGCGCGTGAAACGTCAAGAGGCGTTGCTCAAAAAAGATGCGGTAAGTCAGGAAGCTTACGAATCGGTAGCGACAGAGCTCGAAAAGCTAAAAGCCGACGTTGAACTCGTAAAAGCGCGCATTGCGCAAACCGAACTTCGAGCTCCTTTCGATGGAATAATAGGTTTGCGTCAGGTAAGTGAAGGAACTTACGCTTCGCCATCAACCATTGTGTCGCATTTAACAAAAATATCGCCATTAAAAATAGAGTTTTCGGTCAACGAAAAGCAGGCTGATGTTATTAAGCCCGGTACGAAATTAGGATTTACACTGGACGCAGACCTCAATCGGCAATATCATGCAGAAGTTTACGCTATCGAAACCAATTTGGATCGACAAACTCTTACGCTTAAAGCGAGAGCTTACTATGCTAATGCGGATAAGAAATTGAAACCAGGACATTCAGTCACTATAGAAACCAATATACGTGAGATAAAAAACACCATCGCAATACCCGCTATTTCGATAATAGCCGAAATGGGACGCGATATTGTTTATCTTTATCGCGACGGAAAGGCGCAGCGTGTAGAAGTGAAGAAAGGTTTGCGTTCGGCATCTTCTGTACAAATATTAAGTGGTTTGCAGCAGGGCGATACTTTGATTGTAAGCGGTGTGATGCAGCTTCGCGATGGCTTACCTGTACAAATAGCCGAATTTCAGTAAAAAAGAAGGCTTCTTCTTTTTCGTGAAACAAGAAAATAATCCCTATCTTTGTTCATGTGCATTTCCGGATAAAAAGAAAGAGATATTGCACAAATCATTTTAAAATTAAAGTATTAAATACAATGAAAAAACAACTAAGAGTAGCTTTGGTAGCTCACGATCAACGCAAAGCAGATATGGTTGAATGGGTAATTTATAATGCAGATATGTTGTCGAAGCATCAATTAATCTGTACCGGAACTACGGGTAGCCTGATTGGTGAAGCTCTCAAGAAAAAAGGCATAGAAGCCGATATTACTTGTATGAATTCGGGTCCGATGGGAGGCGATGCTGAGATCGCTGCATTGGTTGTTCGCAATCAAATAGATCTTGCCGTATTCCTGATTGACGACTTGAACGCACAGCCTCACGAAGCCGATATTCAGATGTTGTTGCGTCAATGCCGAGTACATAATGTGCCAATTGCCTGCAATCGATATAGTGCTGATTTGATGATTACCAGTACATTGTGGGATGACGAAACTTACGTACCATCCACACCAAGATATATAAAGTTTAAACGATAAAATGGAATTCCGCTCCGTTTCTTATAGGAACTATATATCAATTCCTGCAAATAAATTTGCTCAAAGCAAAGAAAGCAAAGCACATAAATATAAATTGTCTTTTAAATTATGACAAAATAAAAAAGATGCTGTCTTAAAGCAAGGCAGCATCTTTTTATGTTTTATGCTATTTTTATATTTTATAATTCAACTATGGTTA
>DAIOHI010000159.1:1429-6224 GCA_036744815.1 Paludibacteraceae bacterium | reverse complement strand
CCTACAGTCTTTTTACGGCTTGCATTCTAAGAGAGTTGGGGATAAAGCATATTTTTCGCTTTGTCAGTTACAACAAAAGAAAAGAAGCAACACACGTGTACTGTGTTGCTTTAATAGACAATAACGAATTACCGATAGATGCCGTAGCCTATGTTCAGGCGCGCGTTCCTTTCGGAAATGAATTAGAATATAAATTTCGTGCAGATATGGCAGAAATAGGAAGAATAAGATACTTAGCCGGCATTGGTAAGCAAAGGCACTCGATAGGAGCCATGCCCACAGCGGAAGCCATTCAAGAATATTTGAATAGCGATGCTTTTACTATGTGGACGGGTAACGAAAGCGAATCCGATCTAACAATGGCTAAAGGCTATCTGCTAAGTGAGTATGATAAGTATTGGACTATTGCCGCCTATGCTTCTACTACTGATGAATGTATAGAAGCTCTTAACAGATTACAATACATTTGTGCAATGCTTCGCACATACAACGAATTGCGCAACGATAACGAACTGCTTACCCGTGCCGGGCGTGCTTTTGCTTATCTTATTAAAAACGCATCTTTCGACACTAAGGAAGCCAGTCCCGAAAATCGGATTTTCTTTTCCGATACTGAAAACTCAGAAGTCCGTCGCCTTATGGCTATCTATGATCAATTGCCTGATAGCGAATTTACCACAACTTGGAATACCTATGTAGTTGCCGCCAACCGTCCCTACTTGGACGAAAACGGCGAAGTAGCCTCTATTGGCAGCGTAAACGAAGTCCGCACTAATTTAAAGAAAACAGGTGGCTATTATATTTATTCGCTTGGTATTCCATCATCCGAAATAGGAAGCTACAGCTCTACAGTAGCCAAAAAAAGAGCCGTTCAACAAATGCTGATGAATCGCAACAAAAGCGTAATCTCTACACTTATGTCCGCCGAAACGGAAAATATTCTTTACTCCGGATGTACCGAAACATGGAAAGCAACCCCGACGGCTACTATTTCCGGACTGAAAAACGGAACAATAAACGGTGCACAGATTGGAATTGCCCCCGCGGTTGTTCTAGCTCTTATTAGCGCAGCTACTACTATTATTGGTGCAATTATCGGCTTATTTAAAAAAGATGAAGTTCCGAGCGATGCAACTATTAATAGTGGATTGTTTGGCGTGGATGATATTAAGGCTTCAGGCGGTTCTTCTGGTAGTGGTATGACTGAAGCAGGTATGTCTTGGATATTGCCCGCTCTATTAGTAGGCGGCGTAGTTTTTTCAAAAATGAAATCGAAAAACAAAAAAGCAAAAAAATGAACGGAATATTTTCTGACATATTAGAAGCTTGCGCCAATTGGTTCCTATACATCTTTATTGACGGCAATGCACCGCTTAACAGCACGATAATGAAAAAACGTGCGAATCAAATAACTTGGCTCAAACGCTTGGATTCTATTAATCCGACATATACTTACAATGACCTTGTTAATATCGTACATCAAGGCATCGTTAAAAAATACGGACAAACGCCCGCGCAGGTATTGACAACAATATATAACACGGCTACCGGAACGGTTAACGGCATCGGAGCTTCGGTGTTGGAAACCGAAACGGCAAAGGCAAACGAGAACTTAAAAAACCTCGCTTTGCAAACAACCGACACTACTACCGGAGAAACTAAGAAAGAAAACTTTTGGAGCGGAGTAGATAAAGTATTAAGCTACTTACAGCAAATTCTGTCACTACTCGGAGCGGGAAAAACAAAAGACATACAACCTGTACCGGCTGACTGGTACCAACCTACTAAGGCGGGTTTCCTTTCATCAGCAAGTATTATCCCATGGATAGCCGCCGCGGGAATTATTTTTTTTGCTCTATCAGGAAGCGACAACAATAATAACAACAAAGGAAAAAAGAAAAATTAGTATTCATTAAAAACTGTAATCATGGCTAAATTAAAAATGCCCAAAAAACCTCGCAAACCAAAATCAACTGCGAGTATAGCGGTTAAAGAGAACTTTCTCAAACGCTATGCCGAATGGCAAAAAGAATGTAACCGCCGAAAAGCGGAAAACAAGAAAAGTGAAGCACTGACCAAGAGAATTCAAGGTTTAAAGTAGGAGGACATAAACTATGGCAAAAAAAATGTTTAAAGGAAAAAAAGTAAATGTGAATGACCGCATTAAGCAGGGCATCACTACCGTAGCCGTAGGCGCGGGAATGCAGGTTGTCGATGCCATCGTAGGCGGAGATACAGCTGGAGATATGGTAAATTATGGTACGTTGGTTGTCGGAATCGGACTTCCTATTCTTATACCGGGTACGGATCGAATTGCCGATGGCGTAGCGGCTGTAGCGGCTTACAAATTAGCGAAAGATATGGACTTAGCCGGGAAAATCGGTTTAGGATCAAACGCTGCTCAAGCGGGTGTTTTTGAGGGTAGAGATACTATAGGCAATGCACCATCTTTTTTTAAAGAAAAAAAAAAGAGTGAAAAGGGAACGAATAAAACAACAATAGACAACACGCTTACCGTGTAGTCAAAAAAAACATTCTAAAATATGACTAATTTAGATTTTCAAAAAAACAGGCTGGAACGGATAGTGAATGCTTTTCCGGCTAACCGCCGTGGGGAAATAAAACCCCAAAAATCGAAAATTTGCCTTATGACTAAGTTTGCAAAAACGAAAGGCAATTACGCATTCAAAATCTCAGATACCGGCTTAACCAATCCGCATGTAAACGCTCGTCACTTAACCCGTGATGATATGTTATTTGCAAAAAGTGTTTTTGTTGGTATCTATATTGAACCAACAGCGAAACCGGGTCATGGAGTTATCCATACTTTTCCGTTGCTTCATTCGGATGCTATTCCAGCCGGATATGCTGGACTTGCTAACGCGGACGCTGAAGCTATGTACAACGGAGACTTATTGCTGCGTACCAACAGTACTGTAAATTACGATTCGTTTCCATTGCATCAGTTCCGTGTTGTGCCTGAAACGCAACCTGTGAAAATATTGGGAGATGCCGATTTCGAATCTTGCGGATTGATTCCTCAATTCGATTTCGACAAAGCGGCTATTGATCTTCCGGAAATGCTTCAATTGCGCGGAGATACCGATCAGTATGTAGAAATCAATTTCCCGGCTGTCGATGCTTCGGACATCAAAGCAACTGACGGGTTCGATGCCTACCTGATCGTTATTTTCGATGGTTGGAAAGTGAAGAACGGTACTACTATTCTTCGTCTCGAAGCCTAAGAAGTAGTGCAATAAAACTTAAGTATAAGAGCATTGGTTTGCTCTTATACTTTTATGGCAAGCATTATACAAAATTTAGCCTGTTTTGAAGTCCGATTTAATGAGAAATCCGGGCGTTTCTACTTTGATGAAGATATATTGCAGGGAAAAACCATAAAAAACATTTGGCTGTTTTTCGCCAATCAGGATGCGGCTATCCGGTCTCCTTTTTCCGTATCAACGGATGATCTTGAATTACCATCTATTGAAAATATAGAAAATCAATCGGGTGTGTATCTTAACATCGTCGATCCATCGGGAAAAGAAATCATAAAGAATTTATCATTCACTAATATTTCTTTAGATACAGAAACGCCTTGGAAGCAAGTGAAATCGTACACGGAGATTCTTATAGATAGGAAAATTGATACAAAAAAATCATTCTTCAATTCATTTGTACCCAATGTCTCGGATTTCATCTTTTTGATGTACGTTTCTTATGAAACAAAAGCACAAAGCATTCAAAATTTTGATATGCGCGGCTCTTTTACTGTAGAAATACCCATACCCGAAAATGCGGAAATATACGATGTTCGTTTAAGCGATTATGTGCCACGCGAATATCAAACGAAGAAAATTAAACAGATATTATTTTCAAACCCCTATACACGCAGTTATTTGAGCATAAACGCGGATAATTCTTTCATTGAAAACATTCCGTCCGCCTTGCTTTTCAATAGCGGCACTACAAAAAACATTTTCTTCGATCTATTAAATATCGACTATGAAGAATCTTATTTGCGCTATCGTGGTGTATTTGGCGAAACTGATAAAGAAACGATTACTTTTTTATATTAATAATATGGCAGCTTCAAATATACTTCCTTTAGGTTCTCAATTTACAAGTGGAGCGATCGCGCTTCCTGTTACCATTTATCCAGGCGTGCGCACGGTTCGTTTTCCCGACAACTCCACATTGCGCGGAAAAGTGATAAAGCATATAGATATATGCGACGAAATCGAGCGTGATTTGTCGGGTGTGGAAATATTTACAGGCTCCGTAAAAGTTACATTTTTCGAGCGCAACACGCAAAACAAAATCATTGATCAGATTCCGGATGATTTGTTTAAGACATCAGTAAGACAGGGAAACCGCCTAAATCTCAATCATGTTTTTGATTTTCCGGCAAGTTATCTTCAATTAGAAGATAATAATTTGAATGCGCCTCGAACCGTCTATTTTGTTTTTTGGTACGACGAACCCGCCGTATTGCTTCCTATCAACGAAAGGGCATCGAAAAAAATATCTTGCTTTGAAGTTGAAATCAAAAAGAAGCGGACTTATTTTGTCGAAGATGAAGAGTTGCGCAATGCGAAGTTCAGAAACATACTTCTTTCATTGCAGGCACTCACGGGTTCCGGACTCGAAAGCATCGAGGAAGATTCGGCAAAGCGCGCATTTCTCACATTGCGCCGTAAAGAATTGGAGTTTATAAAAGATTTACGCTCTAAAGATAAAGTAAAAAGTTATTCTTTTTGGGAGACTATTAAGCAAGTTTGTCGTATTATGT
>DAIOHI010000159.1:404-1419 GCA_036744815.1 Paludibacteraceae bacterium | reverse complement strand
AAAAGATTTACCGCGCTATCTTCTTATTCAAAATAATTCGGCTTATTTGCTTAATCTGCAAAACATTTCTTTCGACTTCACTAATTCGTATATCGAATTTGAAAATTACGATCCGGCAGACGATAAGAAAAATGTATTCTTTAATTGTATAATCGAAAACTAAAAAAGTTCGCTATGATTTCTAACGTAGATGATGTTATAAAATGGCTTGAACTTACAGGATGCAAATATTTTGTTGTTCAACTGAAAGACGGGGATAATTCACGTGTCTTTGAAGCCGATGAAAGCCGTTCTTTTGAAGACAATATAGCTGTATTCCGCCGTATTATGGATGTAAGTCGGGCAAACCGATATATAATAAAAGCATCTGAATCAAAAATCAGCAAACGAGGAAATTACCTTGAGGAATTTAAAAACACATCGGAAACGCTTCCATCTATTCAAGGCACACAACAACCGACAGTACAAGGTTACAGCAAAGAAGATGTGCAGGCGGAAATTACCAAGGCTCTGAAAGATTATAAAACAGAGCAGGAACTCGAAGCCCTACGCGCCGAAAATCGCGAACTTTCAAAAGAAGTAAACCGCCGTCAAACTGTTGGAGAGCAATTTCTGGAGCGCGCATTGCCTTACGTCGGGCAAATAATGCCGGCGCTTATCGGTAAGTTTATTCCTCAAGCCGGGCATGTAGCGTTGCAAGGAATTGTAAAAGAAGATGTACAGGACGAAGCCGAGACAACCGATATAGAAACGGAATTGACCGACGACGAAGCCGATCGAGTAGAAGCGGCTGTTTTGAAGTGGGCGGCAGCCGATCCCGATTTTTTACAATATATCGAAGGATTTGCCGACTTTGCAGCTTCCGGCAAAAAAGTAATGGGAATGGATTACACGCAAGTAAAAGCAATGTTCGGACCGGCACAATTAAAATCTATGTTGCAATAACTGGACACTATAAACTGTAAACTAAAATATATGTACGACAGCTATTTTCCATATTACGAAGAAAAATATA
>DAIOHI010000159.1:0-366 GCA_036744815.1 Paludibacteraceae bacterium | reverse complement strand
CAAAGGACGGCATTACACAAACGCAGCTCTTTGTAAACTATCCCGGATTTGGTGGCGGATATGCTTGGCAGGGTAGCGGCTATCGTGTTGGCTATGCAACCGGACGATATGGGGAATATTCCGGACGGATGATTATGCAGGTGTTTATGGAAAGCAGCGAATATGCCTACGGTTGGATTTATGCCGACGAATACCGTGTAGGCTCCAATAACAAAAGCTATACAGCGGCGAATGTTCAAACGCTTGTAAATACCATTATAGCCAACAATCAAAAGATAGTTGTTGAAAATTTGGTTTCCGCTCGATTGATACAAATTATTGAATCGAAAGGAACAAAAGTAAGCGACGATATAAAAAATACCGTTC
>DAIOHI010000158.1:0-6256 GCA_036744815.1 Paludibacteraceae bacterium | reverse complement strand
CAGATCTTCGGGCGTTCCTTCAAACACGATTTTCCCGCCTTCTTCACCTCCTTCGGGTCCGATGTCGATAATATGATCAGCACATTTGATTACTTCGGGATTATGTTCAATAATAATAACCGTATGTCCTTTCGAAATAAGCGCTTCTAAGGCTTTCAACAAAGTCTTGATATCGTGGAAATGTAATCCGGTGGTGGGTTCGTCAAAAACAAAAATTGTAGGTTCTGATTTTTCATTCGCTAAAAATGATGCCAGTTTCACACGCTGGCTCTCCCCACCGGAAAGCGTGCTGGACGATTGTCCCAATTTCACATAGCCGATACCAACATCCTGCAATGGTTGCAGTCGCTTTACAATTTTCTTTTCAGTATTTCCTTTTTGTTTCCCAAAAAACTCAATTGCCTGATTAACCGTCATTTCAAGCACATCGTAAATATTCACATCTTTATACAGCACATCCAAAATATCCTGCTTGAAACGCTTACCGTGGCAATGTTCGCATTCCAATACCAAATCTGCCATAAATTGCATTTCTACTGTGACCGTTCCTTCTCCTTGGCATTCTTCACATCGTCCTCCGTCGGTATTGAAAGAGAAATGTGATGCTGTATAGCTCATTTGCTTCGAAAGTTGTTGATCGGCAAAAAGCTTTCGGATTTCGTCGTAAGCCTTGATGTAAGTCACCGGATTGGAACGCGACGAACGTCCGATCGGATTTTGATCAACAAACTCAATGTCTTTTGTCAGATTCATGCTGCCTTTCAGCATTCCGAATTGTCCTGTACGGTCGGCAATGCCTCCGTAGTATTTTTTTAACGCAGCATAAAATACGTTTCGCACTAAAGAAGATTTCCCTGATCCGCTTACGCCTGTCACCACAGTCATTACATTCAACGGAAATTTGACATTAATGCTTTTCAGGTTGTTTTCGCGTGCACCGATCACTTCAATATAATTATTCCATTTACGGCGTTGAGGAATTTCTATTTTTTCCTTTTCGAGCAAATACTTTAATGTATAAGAGCGTTCAATCTGTTCTTCGGAAAACACATTCTCTCCTTCAAATTGGTTTGAAGAGGCTAATACCACTTCTCCTCCGCGCCTTCCGGCTTCGGGACCAATGTCAATAATGTAATCGGCAGCGCGAATGATTTCTTCATCGTGCTCCACGACTACCACCGTATTGCCTAAATCGCGTAATTGTTTCAGAACTTTTATCAGCAAATGCGTGTCGCGGTCGTGCAATCCAATACTTGGTTCGTCTAAAACATATAAGGAGCCAACTAAACTGCTTCCTAATGATGTCGCCAAATTAATGCGCTGACTTTCACCTCCCGAAAGGGTGTTTGATAAGCGATTTAATGTGAGATAACCCAAACCGACATCCATCAAGAACTGAATACGATTGTTTATTTCCAATAAAAGACGTTTAGCTACAGCGGCATCATGTTCATCAAGTTTAATGTTTTCGAAAAAAGCTTTCAACTGAGAAATCGGCATTAACACCAGATCGCTGATGTTTCTATCCGATACTCGAACGTAGGAAGCTTCCTTTTTCAAACGGCTTCCCCTGCATTCGGGACAAAGCGTTTTTCCTCGATAACGAGCCAGCATAACTCGATATTGTATTTTATATTGATTCGATTCCAAATGTTTGAAAAAAGCATTCAATCCCTCGAAGTGTTTATTGCCCGTCCACAACAATTGGCGTTGCTCGTCGCTTAATTCATAATAAGCTTTATGAATAGGAAAGTTGAATTTTTCAGCAGTACGTACGAGCTGCATTTTCCATTCGCTCATCACTTCTCCTTTCCAGCAAACGATAGCATCTTCGTAAACGGAAAGAGATTTATTAGGAACAACCAAATCTTCGTCAATGCCAATAACGCGTCCAAAACCCTCGCAAGCGGGACATGCGCCTATCGGACTATTGAAACTGAACATGTGGATGTTCGGCGATTCAAAAACAATAGCATCCGCTTCGAAACGACGAGAAAGATTCAATCTTATTTCCGGTTCCTCCTTGGGAAAAAGAAGGAGTACGCAATCGTCATTCCCTTCGGAAAAAGCGGTTTCCACCGAATCGGTCAGACGACTCGCCGCTTCTTTGGAATTTTCCACAACAAGTCGGTCGATTAAAAGATGAATTGTTTTTTTAGATTTTGTATTCAAAATACCCCCCGATAAAACTTCGTCAATAGAAAGGATTTCACCATCAATTTCCACACGACTGAATCCTTCCAATTGCAATCCATGCAATTTATCAGCCATGCTGCGTCCTTCAGGAGGATTGACAGAAGTAAGAATCATAATCCGTGTTCCTTCGGGATAAGATAAGGCGGTTTTTACCACATCATCGGGATCGTGCTTTTGCACTAATTTTCCCGAAACAGGCGAGTATGTTTTTCCAATTCGGGCAAAAAGCAACTTTATGTATTCGTATATTTCGGTGGAAGTGCCGACAGTAGAACGCGGATTGCGGGTATTCACCTTTTGTTCGATAGCAATCGCAGGCGGAATTCCCTTAATATAGTCCACTTCGGGTTTACTCATCCGCCCGAGAAACTGCCGTGCATAAGCCGAAAGACTTTCAACATAACGACGCTGTCCTTCAGCATACAAAGTGTCGAAAGCCAAGGATGATTTTCCCGAACCGGAAAGACCGGTAATAACAACCAGTTTGTTTCTTGGAATCTCAACGTCGATATTTTTCAGATTGTGGATGCGAGCACCTTTGATGGATATATTTTCTTCTGTAGACATAGATATTATTGCATTTTTCGAACTTGCAAAGGTACGATTATTTAGCGAGAAATCGTTGAGAATATAGAGATGGGATAAAGGCAAATCCTTAAAAAAGGATTGTCAAGTTGTATGTTTAGTATCTATTTTAGTGTTTATTCGTGGATTAATTTTGTAATATAAATATATCCCTAAACTCCCCAAATTACAACAAAGCTATTCTTTTATTAAGCCAAAGTATGATATTTCCATATTTTCGTTAACTTTGTAAAGTTACCTTATTTTAATACATGCTCAATATACAGGCAGAATATGAAAAGATACTTCTTCGCGATGCTGCTATGCATTACTTCGTCATTACCTACTTTCGCAATGACGAATTTCATAACAAACTACACTCGAAATGAATACAAGGCTGGAAGTCAGAACTGGCAGATAATGCAGGATGATGTTACCTCATGGATGTACTTTGCCAATAAAATGGGAATACTTGAATTTAATGGTCTTGATTGGAATTTACACCGTTTTAACAATCAATCGGAAGGTAGAACCTTGCTTAAATCCACTCGAAACAATCGTATTTATGTTGCGGGAGTAAACGAATTTGGATATCTCGCTCCAGACAAGACCGGACATATGAATTATATTTGTATTGCTTCTGATGCTGTTGATAATGAGATCAGATTTGGAAACATCTGGAAAATATATGAAATAGACAACTCTCTGTACTTTTGCGCCGATAATTTAATCGTAAAATTAGTTGGCGATAAAATAACTATCATTCCTTGTCCTTATAAAATCGATTGCTCTACAGTTGTTAATAATACGCTCTACGTTGGCACCGATTCAGGAATTTATGTTCTTGCGGGCGAAAATTTGTATTATTTGTCTCAAAGTGAATGTGTCAGGAGTCAGAAAATTAGAGAAATGCTTCCTTTTAAGGGTAAGGTGTTAATTGCTACTGCCTTAAATGGACTTTTCTTAATGGATGAGAAAAAAGTTGTCAGTTTTAAAACAGAATCTGATGACTTTTTGAGACGCAACGAATTGTTTTCCATAACAGTAGGAGAAGATAAAATTGCAATCGGAACTATCTTGAAAGGAGTGGTGCTTATTTCCTACAATGGAAAAATTCTTAATTATTTTAATGAATCCTACGGGTTGTGCAACAATACGGTTCTTACTGCATATTTTGACAATCAGAATAATTTATGGTTAGGATTGGATAATGGAATTGCCTATATAAATATTAAATCGCCGATAACGAATTTGTATCTTTCGCCTAATTTTTATGGATCGGGATATGCTGCTGAGCTTTACGACGGGCGATTATATCTTGGCACAAATCAAGGTTTATACTATGTGGATTTTCCTATTCCTTTATCCGAAAATGCGATTAAGCTTCACTTAGTCGAAAATATGCAGGGGCAAGTTTGGGGATTGAAAGAGTTGGACGGCGAACTGATTTGCTGTCTTGACCGCGGACTTTTCTCTATAAAAAACCGAAAAGTAAAAAAAATGGATATAAAAACCGGTGTATGGAAATTCGAGCCCACGAAGCAAAACAAAAATAAAGCTTGGGTTTCGACCTACAATGGATTTTATATCATGGAAAAAAAAGGCGGCAATTGGACAAATCCACGTCATATTCCTGATTATGTTGGCTCGGCTTTCAATTTTCAGGAAGAAAAAAATGGAGTATTATTTATACGGAATAATTGGAACGAGTTGTTGAGAGTAAATTTGAACGATTCGTTGAGTAAAATAACGGAGAATAAATTATTTAATGTTCCATCAATACCATCTCATTTTTTCATATCGCAAACTGACGACGGAATTAAATTATGCAGTTCGAAAGGTTTTTTTGGATATAACACAAACAAAAACTTTGAAGCGGATAAAAATCTTAATCAAATTTTTTATGACAACGGACAGCAACCTTATCATGGTTTAATTGAAAGGGAAAATGTTTTGTGGGCTTTAGGAGAAAACGTAGTTTGCGCATATCTCAAACAAAACAATAAACTTGTTAGTCATACTCACAATATTTCCCTTGTTTCGGGTTTCGAAAGCATGTATCCGTTAAACGACTCGTCACTAGTACTTCCTAATGAAAATGGCTTTGCTTTCTGGAATGTGAAAATGAGCGATTCGTATAGTGAAAGAGGAAAATTGCAGATTATCCATATAAAATCAACTCGATCATCCGATTCGTTGATCCACGTAAAGAGCAATATAAAAGGGAAAAAAGACTTCGAATTTGCATATAAACACAATTCCTTGTCTTTCTATTTTAACAAATTGGATTATGGAAACAAACAAAGTACTCTCTATCGTTGCAGGATGGACAATAATCCGTGGTCTGATTATTCTCTGTCCAACACAAGAGAATACTCTGGATTAAGCGCAGGTAAACATATATTTCGGGTTGAAACGCTATTGAATGATGGACGTGTTCTGCACGACGAATTTTCGTTTACAATCTTGTCTCCTTGGTATCTGACGAAATGGGCTTATGCCTGTTATTTTGTGTTGTCTTTGTTGCTGCTCTATTTTCTTTGGTATCTTGACGATCTTCGCATTAAGCGGAAAAGGATTCAGATAATCAAAAAAGAACGTCAGAAAATGGCAGCGAAAGAAGAAGAATATCGCCTTGATTCTGAGAAAAAAGAAAAGGAAATAGTCCGATTACAAAATGAGCAACTAGAAATGGAAGTGCAGCATAAAAATCATGAATTAGCAAATGTGGCAATTAATGTGGCTAGAAAAAATGAAACATTAATAGAAATTAAAACTGATTTACTGCAAGTTTCTAATAGCCTGAAGCACAGTAATCCTGATTTAACTGTCTTGCGGCGTATTATATTGAGAATAAATAATAAAATAGAAGATAATATCTTACTTGACGATATGTTCCGGAAATTTGAAAAACATTTTGATTTGGTACACAATAACTTAATTAAAAATCTTTCAGAACAATATCCTTCTCTAACCCTCAACGAAAGAAAAATGTGTGCCTTTATTAAAATGCAGCTTTCATCCAAAGAAATGGCACCGCTTTTAAACATTTCTCTTCGCGGAGTTGAAACTCTTCGCTATCGTTTGAGGAAAAAATTCGGACTTTCGAGAGAAGATAGCCTGACAATTTTCCTTAATAACTTTGAAGTCTAAACCAGCAATCTGTAAAAAAAGCATTATTTCACTTGTCATTTTTTTCCACTAAAGAAAAACTCTATTTTAATTTAAAGTATAATCATTTTTCATAGTGTGTTTTTTAATATGCTTATTTATAGTTGATTAAATTCGAGTTCTACCTTTTGAAAAAATCACATGACGTAGTTATGACGTATTAAAATAATGCTTGATACGTATTTATGCAGGGTTAAATATTGACTACTGTTTTGCTTCATCACATAACTTTGCCGATACGTTAAACGAAAAACTAATATTTATATGAAAAAACTCTTGTTTCTATTCTTAGGCTGTGCCATGTCCGTTGGGATATATGCACAGA
>DAIOHI010000157.1:0-6289 GCA_036744815.1 Paludibacteraceae bacterium | reverse complement strand
TACGAATACATCTGTAATGAAAGCATTTCAGGGCTATGAGATAACACAACCCATAGCTCATAAATTTCATATACAAGGACAACTTGTCAATAGTAATCTGGATACTACGCTTGTAGCTACAAATAGTTCGTATTACAAAGGTCAGCATGTTTTGTCAAATCCTTATACAGCGGCAATTAGAATTTCAGATATCGAACTTGGAGATGGAATGGAGCAAACTATATATATTTATAATACGGGTAGTTTCTCTAATTGGCAAACTGCAGCTAGCAATCCTGACAATTCTATTCCGGGTCATTATTTGGCGATTCCTAAAAATCAAACAAATTATATAATGCCATCCATATCTTCGATGCAAGGTTTTGTTGTAAAAGTTGCACCATTAAGTACTTCAGGAAGATTGAAAATCAATTATTCTTCAGTTGCAGACAAAAATAATTTTGCTCAACGTGTTAATTCAGAGGATAATTTGAATGAGGAAAAAATCTACTCAATTGTAGATGTTCGAAGCGAACATTATGTTGATCGGATGTGGTTGTTCACTGACGCTAATTGTACTTCAAACTTTGACAATGGTTGGGATGGTCCAAAGATGCTTACTTCCGGAGCGGCGGCGCAATTGTTTGCTGCAGAAAGCGATGGTAATTATCAAGTGAATTCAAAAGCAGATATAAACGATACATATCTTGGTTTTAAAGCGGGACAAGAAGACTCAAATTATACCCTCTATTTTAAACATATGAACATTGCAGAGCGGTATAAAAATCTTTCTTTACTTGATTTGCAAACGGGTAGCGTTACGGATATTACTGCCGACGAATCTCAATACAATTTTGTGGCAACAAATGTAGAATCTACTCAGAATCGGTTTAAGATAATATCAATAGCAAAGGATGAAATAGAAAACGAGAACAATGGAATCTCTTCTTTTTTAGAAGGAAACACCATTTTTATAAACAATTATAATAATACCAACGGACAAGTTTACATATACGATATGTCAGGTCGAATGATTTTGCAAAAAGCTCTTGGCGCAAAAGCTGTGACAGTTCTAACTCTACCCACTTATCAGGCTATGTACATCGCAAAAGTATCGTGCGGAGAAAATGAAACTACTAAAAAATATATTATCAATTAATTAACGACAGGCAGACAGCAGCAAGTAATGCAAGTATGAGAAATAAAACACAAAAAGGATTGTAGTTTATCTATGATTTTATTTTTTCTCATGCTTCATTACTAAAACTAAACAACTGCCGAATGAGCCAAAATCATAGCGAGCTCACTAATTTCTAAAACAAAACTGAAGTTCAGGACTACCTGATTCACTATTATTTCGAGAACAGACACATGAGACAAAAAATTTTATTTTCTTTATTTATCTCCGCTTCCACGATTTTATTGCTCTTGCTTGTATATTTAAACAAAGAAGAACTAAATCAAACAGGTAGCTCCGATATCAACCAAGCAGAATACTTAGAGTATTTAGCATCGGTAACAGATGAAAATTACAATAATTCCGTCTATAAGAAGAACTATACACAAAGTAAATCCTTACCAGAAACAGGTAGTTTGGATAACAATACATTTTTCAACACTCAGGCTGTTTTGGTGAAAAAAAAATCTATAAAACAAACGCCTGATTTTTCTTTTGATTATTCTGGCATTACGATGGAGAATAGTAGTCAAGAACTTTCCAGCGGAGGTACAGCTCTTCTTGCCGATGCCTCGTCAATTCTGTTTTCCAAACGAGGAAGTACAACATCCAATCAAGGAGGAGGAGTAAGTTCGGAATTACATGGTTTGATAAGCACGCGTGCAGCACATATGCTGCCTATCGTTATCAAGTTAGACGACAACCAATCACAAGGAGCAGTAGACCCGGGAGGAAACCTAGATGAAAATTTTCCTCCAATGCTTCCTGTTTCTAACGGCTTACCATTTTTATTATTCTTAGCATGCGCATATTTAATAATAAGGGCTATTCCGGCATGGAATAAGAATAAAAAGGAGGTCATTTGAAATTGCTTAAAAAAGAATTGGATTTTAGAAACAATTGTTTCTAAAATCCAATTCTTTTTAAGGCTGTCTATTTTATTCTGCATTGTTTAGCAACCATTTCAATCTGCGTTGATCCGGTAAATGCTTTACAGAAAAATGTTCAAATTTTGCATTAAATCCATTTCCATCGGGGCAAGCTCCCATTAACCCAACCATAACAGGGCAATTATCCTGCAACCATGCATTCCGCATCATCACGTAATTTTTATCATCGAAAGAATAAAACACTTCTACCGCATCCAATCGTCTTACTGCCTTTATCCATACAAATGCTAGCGGTTTATCTAAAGTAATGACACTCCAATCGCTTGTTTTATGCGTCACGACCGTACTTAGATTGTACTTGCCGTCAACAAATTCGATACCTGTTTTAATGTAATTTTCGTGGTCTATACGCAACATTAACCCCGATTGATCGAAGCGTGCTTGGTAATCGGCGGATATTTTAACTTTAGCTTCAAATTCGCCACCATAAGTAGCGTAATAAAAAGGAGCGTCATCAACCGTAAATCCATAATGAGAAATTCGCCAATAATCGCTCTGAGGAGTTACATACATCAAGAGACTGTTGTCCTTAATCTCCCATTTTTCAGGTTCATTGAACCATTGCATCTTTTCTAAACTTTGTGCTGTTACGGCACTTGAAATCAAAATTGAAATACTAAAGAATAATAGTTTTTTCATTTATAACTTATGTGTGAATTAATAATAGATAATCATTCCTGTGCATTTGTGATGTTGGACGTAAGAGCATCATTTTTGAAAAAACAATAACACGGATGACATTAGCTTATCACGATTCTTACTTTCTACGATAGTTTCGAAGGGAAATCCGAAAAGACAAAGGCGGTAATTTCCCTTATAAGCAATTGCTGCACTGCGATTATTCTCCGAATAACGATAAATGGTAGAAGCTTCAGTAATAGCCGGTTCAATAGCATCGGGCGATTCCACGTAATAGGATTTCTCGTTTGGAAAACTATAATAATTGAACTCCGGCAATTCCGGCAGCAAACGATAAGTGGAATTTACCATTTTTATTCGTCCATCAGTAGAAGCATTCGAAGTTCGGAATTTAGATTTTAATACATTTTCAAAAAAACGTATATCTTCATTTAAGACCGAATCGCCTTCGCATAAGTCGGAACCTATGTGCGCTCCTGTAACAAGCAAACTGCCACCATTGTTACAATAGGAACGGATTTGTTGTTGCAACTCCGAAGAAAAAGTTTTGAATTCCGGTTTTCGCTTGCCATTCCCGATTCGCGTTTGTTTCTGTTTTCCGAGTATTAAATCGACAATTTTGTATTCTTTCAAATTTATTTTACCCTTTTCCACTGCTTTCACACTGCTCGAAACAAAGGAATATCCAGCCGATTTTATCGAATTACCATGCAGATAAGGATAATCAAAGCTATTTCCCGCAATAACTTTCGCTTCTTCGTTGGCATAACTTGCACCAAAACCGGGAGCATCATTATCGTTCCAAGGCGTATTTCGTTTAAATTCATATTGTTTTCCCGTGAAACCGATGTTTGAAATATAAGGCACACCAGCGTCTTTGTCATTCAAGAAACCGGCGTAGGTAGTGTCCGCGACAAAAGAAGCCGGCGCGCTTAAACGTTCGAAAGCATTGACGATAAGCACTTCTTTCAAATCGTTGGGCGCACGGTATGCCGATAATATTTCCGAAGGGAAACTTTCGCCTCCTCGATTAACAGCCGTCACCTTGAAGCTATAAATTCGTCCGGGTTTTATATCGACAGTGGTTTTATTATGCTTGATCAGAGTGCCGTTATCAAATCCGCCGTCATCAATCCTCGTATATAAAACATATTTTTCGGCAGAAGCGCTTGATTCTAAACTATCCTCAACAGCTTTCCATTGTAATTCGACCTTTTCTTTATCTACAAATCGACAATAAAATTCTTCAACGGGAAGCGGCTGCACCACATAATCGAAGCCATTTGCTTCGGAAAGATAACGCAACATTCCTTTATAAATAGCGCGGCTCACCGTAAACTGAAAGCGAGGATCGAGCGCATAACGCATATCGGCAAAATTTTGATGCGCTAGTAATTCCAATAACATAGTAGGCACTTCGGGTACGCGCGATTCGCTGTAAGATTTATTCCACATGTTGCGGCGCGTCCATTCGGCTGCGTACTGTTTCCGTATGTCTTCAATGATTTGCGTTTGCACAATGTCGGTCAAATCGCGAGCCGCCCAACGCGAAACCTTATTTTTATACTGCGTTTTTTTATCGTTATTCTGAACGGTAAATATTCCTAAGCTGCCTATTATCGAATCATTCACGGTAGCTCCGGCATCGGTATGAAAGGCGAAAGCCAGATCGATGGGCACAGCTAAACCTTTCTCCGTCGGTAATGCGGACGAAGCGCCTGCTAGATAATTTACCCAAAAGCCCCGCGATTGAAAATCGTCCGAATAATCGTTCGTATTTTCTGTTCGGCTGTAGATGCTATCGGGTGCACCCGCCCATTGCAACCAATAACGCGCTCCTTCGGCAAAGCGAGGATAGCCGCTTTTTTCCGCGGGAAACATAGGTGGCAGATGGATTAAGACGGGACAAATATTAATCATTTTCTCAATCGGCTGCATAATACGGATCGAAACTTTACTGCTGTCTCCCGGACTGCGAGCTATATTTCCCATTCCTCCGCCGAATTTCACTGCATCGGCAGTTATCACTTTATTGCTTGTCGCGCTAAAATTGCTCAGTACAACTTTCCCTGAAAGATTATTCCTCCCTTTTGCAAATTGGAAATGTCCGAGATAAATCCAAGTGCCGCCTCCCATATTTTGATTTACAGAGAAGTCGGTTTTACCTCCTAAGTGAAAGACACTATATTTTGCATCGCTCGTACTGTTTTCGAGCGATTTGTAGGATACATATACTGCGTAATTACCCGCTTCAGGGATGTCTGGGAGCCACTCCGCAAAACTAGCATCATCTTCGCTGCTTGTAGTTGTTGTTTCCCGATAACTTCCAAAAGTAAAAGGATTGTCGCCATATAAATAAGCCGTTTTTGTATCGGCAAATCCGCTTTCGCTTCCTTTGATCCATTCTTTTTTACCTTTTATTTCCAAATAATCCTTTTTTGAATAAGCTTTATCGTTATCAACAATTACTTCGTTTCGTTGCGTATCTCGTTCCAAAGGAATAAGCACATTAGCTCCCGCGTTTTCGAGCATGGGGACTAAAAATGGCAACACGAAAGATTGCGTAAGCAGATCCTCCACTGTTTGGAACAAGCGGGGACGCTGCCATTCCCATCGGCGCAAATTTATGTTGTAATACCATCCATGGCTTTGCCAAAGAGCGATATGACGATTTTCAAGTCCACGATCAATTTTGTAAGCCAGCGATTCCTTACTTATCAAGGGCGGATGCGATTCGGAAAGCTTGAATCGTCGCGACTGGTCGTAATCGCGGCTTCGATAGTAATTAGGGATCAGTTCTTCTATCGGCATTTGGTTCGTAAGGCACTTGATACGATAATTCGGATATTGCGATCCGACGATGGACTTTATCGCGTCGTAAATCCAAGCCACATTTTCGTCGCGGAAAGGGATGTAACTCAATCGATCGGAAACAGTCACTGTTAGTAACTTTGCCTGACTGTTCGACGAAAGTTTCACGTTATTTATCACTCCCACATAACTATATTGATTGGCGATAACCGTCAATGTGTCTGAAATTTGGTTTTGCAGGCTTTTTTGTGCAAAAGTGGAAAAAGAGAAGAAAAATAAGAATAGGTAAATGGAGAATATCTTGATTTTCATATAATACAAATGTCCTTGAAATAATAGAAACAGAGCCCTAAGCGGCTTACAAAGATATAATTTAAGAATGAGAAACTGTTTAAATTCGTCTGACTTCCTATAACTTCTTCAATTTTCTTTCATTTCTTTCAAGAAAAGACTGTTTTCGTAAATTCACAAGGCGCATATAGTGGCGGAAGCACGCGCAAAACAAAAACGAATAAGTTTTCCGCGGAAACAGTTTCTAATACTCCATGCAGAAGGTGAAACTACAATCAATGGTAATTTTAAAATAAAACTTTGAGAGTAAAAGGAAAATAGACAAAACAATCTATAATATTAAGTCTGTCTTGGAAATAACTATCATTATTCTTTTCAGTGTATTTTCATAAATATTCTCCTATGATTTTTTATTTTTTCTCTCAGAAAAAATCTGTACTTT
>DAIOHI010000156.1:5762-6290 GCA_036744815.1 Paludibacteraceae bacterium | reverse complement strand
CAAACATGTGGGCTTGCTTGCTACCGCAGGAACCGTGCAATCTGATTCTTATCCACTTGAAATACATAAATTATTTCCTGAAATAACGATTACTTCCGAAGCTTGTCCGATGTGGGTTCCGTTGATTGAAAACAACGAATATGAATCGGAAGGCGCAGATTATTTTATCAAGAAGAATCTGAGAAATCTTCTTCTGAAGGACAAGGAAATCGACACAATTATTTTAGGTTGTACGCATTACCCGATTTTATCGGATAAAATCAAAAAAAATCTTCCCGAAACGATCTCTGTTTTTTCGCAAGGTGATATTGTCGCTTCGAGCTTAGCGGATTACCTACGCCGACATCCTGAAATGGATGCATTGTGCACAAAAGATGGAAGTTGTCGATACTTTACTACCGAGTCGGAAGATAAATTTAACTATTCAGCTTCGATTTTCTTAAAAGAATCGGTGAAAGCGGAACATTTGATTATATAGAAGGTTTTATGGCGCAAGTTTATTTAAGATTGGGAAGCAATTTAGGCGGT
>DAIOHI010000156.1:0-5752 GCA_036744815.1 Paludibacteraceae bacterium | reverse complement strand
ATAAATTTAATTATTCGGCTTCAATTTTCTTAAAAGAATCGGTGAAAGCGGAGCATTTGATTATCTAAGGAGCTCTTATGGCACAAGTTTATTTAGGCTTAGGAAGCAATTTAGGCGGTAAAAAAGCGAATTTGAATCAGGCTGTTTCATTGCTTTCGCAACAAGTTGGACAAGTTCTTGATCAATCTTCCTTTTTTGCGTCGAAAGCCTGGGGTTTCACTTCAGATAACGATTTTTTCAATACTGTCATTTTAATAGAAACAGACTTGGAACCTTTCGATTTGTTGCGCGAAACTCAGAAAATAGAACGTGAAATGGGACGTTACGAAAAGACAAAACAAGGCTATTCTGACCGAATTATTGATATCGATATTCTTTTTTACGACGACTTGATTCTCAACAGCGAGGAATTAAGAATTCCTCATCCCTTAGCAACTACGCGCGATTTTGTGCTTTTTCCCATGTCGGAAATAGCTCCCGATTTCATCCATCCTATTGAAGGAAAAACAATCACAGAACTGAAGGAGATAATCAATTGATTAAAAGAGATTAGGCTTCTTGCTTTTTGCTTCTTCTAAAGATAATAAATTTACTTTTTTTACTTGCTTTTCGCGCAAAGCTTTATATTCGCTTTCGAGTTCGGCAACGAAATTATAATGCGTTTTTTCGTTCATCAATTGCGCTGTCAAATAAGTATTTATCGAAGCATCTTTTGCATAAACAACAGGACCTTTATAATTTGGGGCGATTTTAACGGCTGTATGCAGCTTCGAAGTTGTGGCACCGCCTATCATAAGCGGAATTCTCAATCCTGCTTTTTCCATTTCTGTGGCAACAATGCACATTTCTTCCAACGAAGGAGTTATCAAGCCGCTAAGTCCGATGATATCGACCTTTTCTTCGATGGCAGTTTGGATAATTTTTTCGGTTGGAACCATCACGCCCAAGTCGATAACTTTATAATTATTGCAAGCCAACACAACACCAACAATATTCTTGCCGATATCGTGGACATCGCCTTTTACAGTAGCAATCAAATAAGTTCCGGCATGAGTGCTTTGTCCCGGTTGTTTTTGCGCTTCGATATAAGGTTGAAGGACAGAGACGGCTTTTTTCATTGTCCGCGCTGTTTTAACCACTTGCGGTAAAAACATCTTTCCTGCTCCAAATAATTCGCCTACAATATTCATTCCGCTCATCAAAGGACCTTCGATTATTTCAATCGGAGACGCATAAATTTGCAATGCTTCGTTGAGGTCTTCTTCCAGATATTCGTTAATGCCTTTTATCAAAGCATGTTCCAAGCGTTGTTGTAAAGAATGTCCACGCCATTCGTCTTTTTTATCGATTTTACCGTCACTTTGCGTATCTTTCACTTTCTCTGCAAATTCAAGCATACGTTCCGTTGCATCGGTTCGGCGATTGAAAATAATATCTTCAACATGCTCGAGCAAATCTTTTGGAATTTCCTCATAAATTTGCAGCATTCCGGCATTGACAATACCCATATCCATTCCTTCTTTTATCGCATGATACAAAAATGCGGAATGAATTGCTTCGCGAACTACATTATTTCCACGGAATGAAAAAGAAAGATTGCTTACGCCGCCACTTATTTTTGCATAAGGCAAATTAGCTTTTATCCAACGAATTGCATCGATGAAATCGACGGCATAATTGGAATGTTCTTCGATTCCGGTGGCTATAGCTAAAATATTTGGATCGAAGATAATATCTTGCGGAGGAAAATTGATTTTTTCCGTGAGCAATTGATAAGCGCGTTTGCAAATTTCTATTTTGCGCTCGAAACTGTCGGCTTGCCCTTTTTCGTCGAAAGCCATTATGACGGCAGCAGCTCCATATTTGCGTATTTTTGAAGCTTTGTAAAGAAAATCTTCTTCTCCTTCTTTTAAACTAATCGAATTGACAACGCATTTTCCTTGCACGCATTTCAATCCGGCTTCAATAACTTCCCATTTCGAGGAATCAATCATAATGGGAACGCGGGATATTTCGGGCTCGGAGACGATATAATTAAGAAAAGTGGTCATTTCCGTTTTTGCATCAAGCATGGCGTCGTCCATATTAATGTCGATAATCTGAGCGCCGTCTTCTACTTGTTTTCGGGCAATGCTTAAAGCTTCTTCATACTTCTTTTCATTGATCAAACGCAAGAACATCCGTGAGCCGGCAACGTTGCAACGCTCGCCAATGTTGACGAATAAACTGCGTTCTTGTGCTGTTGACTTTATTTCTAAAGGCTCCAGTCCAGATAAAAATAATGAATGCGACTCATTTTTTGGTTTTCTGATATCTGCATTCTTAATCAATTCTTGATAAGCTGCAATATGAGCAGGCGTTGTACCACAGCATCCGCCAACGATATTTATCAATTTTTCGTCAATAAAATCCTTGATTTGAACCGCCATTTTTTCGGGAGTTTCGTCGTATTGTCCAAATTGATTTGGCAATCCGGCATTTGGATATGCGCTTATATAGCAAGGTGATAAATTGCTAATTTGATGCAGATAGGGTTTTAAATCTTTGGCTCCGAAAGAACAATTTAATCCGACAGAGAGCAAATTTGCATGAGAAATGGAAATCAGGAAAGCCTCTAAAGTTTGTCCCGAAAGTGTGCGCCCGCTTGTGTCGGCAACTGTTGCGGAAATCATTATTTCCAATCGTTTTCCCGCTTCTTGCATAGCTTCTTCCATCGCCACAATCGCCGCTTTAGCATTCAATGTATCAAAAATGGTTTCTATCAGAAACAAATCAACATTGCCTTCAAGCAAAGCTAAAGCTTGTTCTTTATACGCTTCAACAAGTTGATCGAAAGTAACGCCACGAAACGAAGGATTATTTACATCAGGCGATATGGAAGCTGTTTTATTTGTTGGACCGATTGAACCGGCAACAAAGCGTGGTTTCAACGGATTTTTTGCCGTAAATTCATCAGCAGCTTGTCGCGCCAAACGAGCTCCGGCAAGATTTATTTCGTAAGAAAGATGCGGCATTTCGTAGTCAGCCAACGAAATTTGCTGAGCGTTGAAAGTGTTCGTCTCGATAATATCGGCTCCGGCTTCCAAATATTCACGATGAATATTCAAAATAATTTCAGGCTGAGTAAGCACCAATAAATCATTATTACCTTTTAGCTGACTTTTCCAATCGGCAAATCGACTTCCACGGTATTCTTTCTCACCTAATTTATAGCGTTGAATCATGGTACCCATTGCACCATCCAAAACTAAAATCCGCTTTTCAAGCTCGCCTCTTATATCCATCTGTATTAAAAATTTAGGGCAAAAGTACAAAAGAAGCACTAACTATCAAAGAGCAAATAGCGCTAAAAGCTTAATGTAAATATCTTTCGCTGTCAAAAATTGATTATTTGGTATTGCGAGAATAAAAAAAGGATGTATCTTTGCAGTCGCTTACCAAAGCACAGGCGTCTGTGGCGTAATTGGTAGCCGCGCTAGACTTAGGATCTAGTGCCGAGAGGCGTGGGGGTTCGAGTCCCTTCAGGCGCACAAAAAAAATCCGAAGAGATCATCTTCGGATTTTTTGTTTATTTACCGTCGGTAGAATGATATTCCTCCAACAATGCGAGAGCTTTTTCAACATCTTCTTCGAAAACAACAATTTTTAATCCTTCGTCAATGTCGCTGAACATCGGGTAAAGCTGCACTAATTGTTGATTTCCGATAAAACATTCGATACCGTTTTGCTTCAAAACTTCTTGGTCGATTGTGGCATCCACCATTGTTTCGTAATTTTTGAGCGTAACTACTTTTTCTTTCATAGGTGAATAATTTTAGTCGTTATTGTTTTTTGTATGATAAAAATTCTTCTAAGAAACAATTCCATCTACCATTCGTATGATTCTATCCGAAAGTTGAGCCATTGTCGTGAGTGACGATGATAATGGTCAGTCCGAATTTGTCGCGTAAATCGAAGAGCAATTTATGCAATTCTTCTTTGTTTTTAGAGTCGAGGCTGCCTGAAGGCTCATCTGCCAAAATCAATTCCGGATTATTCATCAACGCTCTTGCAACGGCAACACGTTGCTTTTCACCACCGGAAAGTTCACTTGGTTTGTGTTCCATTCGGTCCGAAAGTTGAAGAAAAGCCAAGAGTTCTTTTGCCCTTTCTTCTACAACTTTGCTTTTCTTTTTTGCAATAAGTCCCGGAATCATCACATTTTCCAATGCAGTAAATTCGGGTAAAAGTTGATGAAATTGAAAAATAAATCCGATGTGTTTATTTCGGAATGTAGCCAGTTCTTTTTCACTTAATTTACTGATGTCAACATCATTCAACATCACTTTTCCTTTGTCGGGCTTATCAAGAGTTCCGATAATTTGCAGAAGTGTGGTTTTTCCGGCACCGCTCGGTCCGACAATAGAGACGATTTCTCCTTTTTTTATTGAGAGATCAACACCTTTCAGAACCTTCAGATTCCCGAAGCTTTTTTGTATATCGCTTGCTTGTACCATATTCATAAAAGGAATATGAAATTTAAAATTAATGAATTCCACACAAAGATATTCCTTTCCTTCAATCAAATCCTATTTTTTGAGCTAAAAAAATGTAACTTTGTTACGATTTTAAAAAGGAATAATGTTAGAGGATACAGAATTAGGGAAGATTGATTTTGTGCTCAGCTCTCGGGCTAAGCGCATCAATGTACGGATTTTACCCAACGGTTTAACTGTTTCGCTTCCACGGAAATCGACAGAAAAAGACGCTATGACTTTTATTAATTCCGTTCGTGGAAAAATAAAAGCCAAGCAACAACGCTTGAAGTTGAAAAAAGAGAAGAACGGGGTTATCATCAGCGAAGAAAATCCTTTGCAAACTTTGACTTTTACTGTCGAAATAAAGCGGACAAATCGGGAGAAAGTGTTTTTTGTGTTGAAAGAAAAAATATTGAATATTGAAATTCCTTTTGATAGCAATTGTTCCGATAACCGAATGCAGGAAGAGTTTTGGAACGGAATCAGCTATTTTCTAAAAAAGGAAGCAAAACGCATTCTTCCTCAACGAGTTTCAGAATTGGCTCATGAATACAAGTTTTCGTTTTCATCGGTAAAAATACAATCAAGCAAAAGTCGTTGGGGAAGTTGCTCTTCTCGCAAAACGATTAATCTTTCATTCTATTTATTGCTGCTTCCGAAACATTTGATTGATTACGTGATTTTGCACGAACTTTGCCATACGAAAGAAATGAATCATAGTCCCAAATTTTGGGATTGGATGGATCGGGTAACTGAAAATAAAGCGACGGAACTGAATAAGGAATTGAAGCGTTACAGCATGCCGTAAAACAAATAAGAATTTGAAACATAAACTTCCCCTTTTAGGGAATTGAGGAGTAATTAATATATGAATTGGAATCAACTTTTATCCACCAAGCGTTTTGGAATGGAAGAATATCACGGACGTCGTCCTGACGATCGGAGCGAGTTTCAGCGCGATTATGATCGACTGATATTTTCTGCGCCTTTTCGCCGTTTACAGAACAAAACTCAGGTTTTTCCGCTTCCGGGAAGTGTTTTTGTGCACAATCGATTGACGCATAGTCTCGAAGTTGCTTGTGTCGGACGTTCACTAGGCGTGAATGTCGCGCATCAACTTCAAGAAAAATATCAAAAAACGATTCCTTTTATGGATGAAATCGGGGAAATTGTATCGGCAGCTTGTTTGGCTCACGATATGGGAAATCCACCTTTCGGACATTCGGGCGAAAAGG
>DAIOHI010000155.1:0-6314 GCA_036744815.1 Paludibacteraceae bacterium | reverse complement strand
TTTTAATTTTTTGATGTTATTGAAAAATGATTGTTACCAAAAGGATTATAAAGGCGATTATGAACATCAGAGATAGAAGGCAGGAAAGAACCCCTTTGAGTATTTTAAACCCGATATACAGCCCTGCAACCACCGCTACGAAAGCCCAACCCCACATTGCAAATCCCGCAACTGCAAACCCTATTCTCAAAACCCAACCTATGCTAATTGGAAGGTAGGAGGATCGATGTTTCATATTTTTTTCTGTTCGTATCATAATTTCTGACCTTTTTTTTAACGCTATGCCGTATCGGAGCCGGTGAGGAGTGTTCGAGTTTCAGGAGCTTAAAAAAGGTAGTGTTTAGCCGATGCAAGGTTTTGGCGAATAAATACGCTCGCCCGGATTAGCCCAAAGGAGGGAAAGAGGAAGATTTTTCGCCAAACCCGTCAGGGCTTGACCTTGTCAGCGGCGTGAAGAACACGGAAATACCTTTGCGCCTGAAATCGAACTCTCATTAGGCTCCGATGGCATTCCGCTAAATGGGGAAGAAATTATAAGAGATACGGACAGGAAAAAACACCGAACCACCGGATTTATCCGGCATCCGGTGGTAACTTCTTGGCGACAGGTAGGACAAACGACGCCAAATAAAACTTTTAGGATAAACTCAAAGTTTGTAAAACATTATTTTATTTACCCGATATTTAGTAATTTTGTAGGCGATAACTAAAAGGATGCTTGGTGGTTATTCTGTTTACACAATGTGCATTTGGGGTAATCATTGTGTTTATTTATAAGCAACAAGTAAACAGCTATGAACAGAGAACAGCAACAGAGAATGTAATTACAAATGCAAATAAACTATGGATACATTATTATTGTCCGTTATCATCGGAATCGTGGCAGGAATAATTGACATTATTCCCATGCTTGTACAAAAATTAGATAAACGAGCTACAATTTCAGCTTTTTTACAATACTTTTTTGTATCCATTATCATTGTAAATATTGATTTACCACACATTGTATGGTGGTTGCAAGGTGGTTTAATTTCAGTTGCGCTTTCTCTACCCATTGTAGTCCTTGTCGCAAAAGAAGATAAAAAAGCCATACCGATTATCCTGACAATGGCTGCTATACTTGGAACATTGATTGGAATATCAGGACACTTTTTAAAATAAAGGGACAAAATATGTTTAATGAAATTTGTATCTACGAAGCTAAACCTGAAAAGCAAGACGAACTAGAAACGCTAATGAAAGAAGTGGCTGAATTTTATCTTGCTCAGCAAGGGGTTATTGAAGTAAAATATATAAAAAGGACTCATAGGCAAAAAGATTTCAACGCTGTAAAAAATGGAGAAACACCAATAAGACTTACCCGGCAAACAGGAAAAATAACATACGTTTTGTATTGGGTTTTAGAAAGTGAAGAAGTGCATGCAAGGATTTGTCCATTAGCATTTGAGAAATTTTACAAGCGTTGGAATCGTTGTTTAATTACGATGCCAAAGATCATATTGGGCGAAAATATTGTATAAAAAAATTGTCAGCTGCGAACAGGAGCCGGACTCGCAGAAATGAAAATCTGAAACAACAAATAGAAAACATATGATTAGATTTGAAAAAACTCGAATCTAAAAATCCCAAAGAAAAATACAGATACGTGAATAAACATCTTAAATTTGATGCTTGAAATAAATAAGATGCAGCATGGAACGATTTTTTCCACTTAAACACCTGACAGGGGAACAACTGTGCGACCTGTACCGCGATGCCCGTAAGATCGGTAAATTACTGGTCGAGTATGACAAGCCCGGAGAACAGGAATATTACGATATACATTTGCCGGAAGATGAAATACTGAAAAACATCGGCAGTGATGGTTATAACTATCTTGTTTTTCATGAAGATTTTGAGGGCTATCCCGATGCAACTACCATCGCATTTTCTTTGACCGAACATCCGTTCACAACAGCTTACATTGATATTGACAATGCCCGACTGGACTGGTTTGTCGAAAAATATGCTCTGACAGAGTGGTGGCAAATGGAGGGAAACGAAAGAAAGCATTATACATTCAACCAATTCTACACGCTGGAACCGATGAAACGGCATCGCTGGAACTGATACCCGCCCTGCAAGGGGCTTTTTTGGCTTCGTCCCGTGCCACTCGCTGCCTGATACATCCATAGCCTAACCGCTTGATACCAAACCGGAATTATCGGTTTATCTTTGCTTTCCCGTGATATAAACCGATAAAGAATGAAGTACAGAAATGGAACTTATCAGTATGGATGTAAAAATCTTCGACGCATTAGCCCTGCGTGTCGGGATGATTGAAGAAAAAGTCGCTACGCTATACCGTAAGCAGACAGACGTAGGGCTGAAAACATGGCTGGATAATCAGGATGTTTGCCAAACGCTGGGTATTACCAAACGCACCCTGCAAACCTATCGCGAAAAAGGGCTGTTGCCTTTCAGTCGCATCCGGCATAAGGTATTCTACAAGCCAGAAGATGTGGAAAAGTTATTGCAAATGTCGCATCATCAGAATATACCTGCGCCATGAATAACCGGTTAATAGATAAACAAGACCCGCGTGTAGTCGATCTTTTCCGGCGGTTGGAAAAAGCGGGGAAATTGTTGGATAAGCTGGAAACCGCTACCCGGCGTACCCTTAATGGGGAGCAGTTTATAACCGACAGCGAGTTGTCCGGTCTGCTGAAAATCAGCCGCCGCACCTTGCAGGAATACCGCTCGGCGGGTATCATTCCGTATTACCTGATTTGCGGTAAAGTCATTTACAAAGAATCCGAAATCCAACAATTACTGGATGATGCACGAAAGCAATGCCTCAATGAAATGAAATTGCTATAATTGGAAAACGACCCGAAATAGGGTCGTTTTCTGTTTAGTATGCACTTGGGAAATTTCAATTCAGCATCGTATCCATTCCGGGAATTTTCCAGAGAATCAGGGGATTTGTTACCTGCTGGATAATCCACTGCCGAAACCATTCCGCCTGCCGGGATTTCAGCCGGAAAGCCAATGCCGTTATTATTTCCAGATTGTAGAGCGTCATTATACTGCCGTTTTCGGTCTTTTGATGACGGCAAACTTCTTCCTCCCGTAATACCCCGCTTTTGAGGATTGCACGGATATTGCTGTTTACTGCCGATACAAACACGCCGAAAAGGTCGGCAATCTCATGTTGTGTCAATCGGACGGTTCCCGCCACCGGATGGATCGTTACCCGTCCTTCTTCTATGGTGATAGGTGTTGTATTCATAATTCTATATTGTTTGTCGGTTGAATAGCTTTGTTTTTCTTTTTCTTTCTCTCCCTCGGATAGCGTATCGCTGCCCGGAGCGTTTCATCTTCGTATAAAGTTACTTTATTTCCGGCTGTCCGTTCTTTCAGCCGCTTCATGTCCTCATCCACCTTTTTGTCCGTTACTTTAGCGTATATCTGCGTGGTGGTAATGCTTTTGTGTCCCATCATCCGGCTCACCGTTTCAATCGGAACGCCCTGTGAGAGCGTAATATGCGTTCCGAAATTATGTCTTGCTTTGTGGAAGCTGATCACGTCGATACCGCATAGCTTACCCATTTTTCGCACCAGCTTACAAAAATAACCGCGCGAATAGATATTGAAAATACGGTTGCCTTTACGTTCATGACGATATTTCTCAATAATCCGCAAAGGGATTTCCAACAGGCGGATGCGTGAATCTGTTCCGGTCTTCTGCCTCTTAATATGAATCCATTGGCTACCGTCTTCCACCTCTGTGATATGCTCGTTCGATAGTTTTTTCAGGTCGGCATAGCATAAACCCGTGAAGGTCGAGAATACAAACCAATCCCGCACACGCTGTAAGTTGGGTGTGTCGATTTGGCACTGCATCAACCGTTCCAATTCCTCGATTTTAAGATGGCGGCTTTTGAGCGGCGGCAGTTCGGGGTGGATATTGTGATAAGGGTCACGCCGTAGTGTACCCTGACTGACCGCCCGCTTAGTCATCTTTTTAAGGATGTAGGTATGCTGATGGACTGTTTTCTGCATCATGCCGCGATCCGTCCGCAAATAGAGGTCGTAGGCATCATAAAAGTCCCGGTTCAGGCTGCGAAGCGTCACATCATCCGTGTCGTATTTTTTCCACAGGAACGCCGAAAGATGCTTGTACGAGTTCAGGTAGCTGTCGTAAGCCTCTCTTTTACGATCTATGCCGATTCGTTTCTTAAACTCGTCGTTGTGTTCCTCGAATAGTTTCATCAATGTGAGGGGCTTTTGTGCAATGCCCTTCAATGCGTTTTTAACCAGCTCGGCAGTTACAAATCCCAACTTATTTCTGATTTCCCTGTGATGGTTTTTTATCCGTTCCGTAAGCAGGTCGATAGCTTTGTTTACTTCGATGGCATTGCGACTTCGCCCTGTGGCACGTCCTTCCGACGGATTCCATACAGACGGATCGACCGAAACTTTAGTTCCTATCTGTTCGGATTCTGCGTCAATGCTTACTTTGCATAGTAGCTGGCACATGCCGTCCTTACGAATTTTTGTCCGGTTGATGTAAAAAAGGACGGCAAAGGTACTGCGGCGTTTTTCGCTGCCGCTGCGGGTGATGTCTTGTTTATTTTTTGTTTCCATAGTTGAAATATTTTTTTAGTTAAAATGCAAATTGAAACCGTCCGGCAATACGTTCTTCCAACGCTTTCATATCCTCATCTATCTTGTTGTCGGTAATCTTCGCGTAAATCTGCGTCGTCGTTATTTGGCTGTGCCCAAGCATACGGCTGACCGTTTCGATAGGTACGCCTTGTGAGAGCGTGATTTCAGAGGCGTAGGTATGTCTTCCGCAATGGAATACCAGCTTGCGGTTGATACCGCAGGAGGCGGCAATCTTTTTAAGTTCTTTGTTCATTGTACCGCTATCATACATCGGTAGCAACCGTCCTTTGGATGCCGTTCCCTTGTAGCGTTCGAGGATTTGCAGGGGAAGTTC
The DNA here is from genome assembly GCA_036744815.1 of Paludibacteraceae bacterium. Taxonomy (GTDB): domain Bacteria; phylum Bacteroidota; class Bacteroidia; order Bacteroidales; family Paludibacteraceae; genus H1. The sequence continues at coordinate 1,330 of DAIOHI010000155.1, read as the reverse complement.
CAACAGGGGTATTTCATAATCGACCCCTGTCTTTTCGCGTGAAGATTTTATCCATACCTCCCCGTCTTCGGCAATTGAAATATCCTCGTCTGTCAATTTTCGCATATCCCCGTATGGGATTCCGGTATAACAAGAAAAGAGAAACATATCACGGATCAGGTAGTGTTTCGGGAGTGTCAGCGGAGTGGTCATCAACCTGTTCAATTCCTCGCTGTTCAGGTTCTTTTGTTGCCGTTCGGGACGCTCCGGCTCGTAACCGGTAAAAGGATTGGCGGTTATGATTCCTTCGGCAACGGCATATCCGACAATCGTGTTCAGGCGGGTGGCTTGTACAACAATCGTTCCCAAAGACAACCCACGCTCTATCCGCAGGTATAGATCGTATTTCTCAATAAACGACCTGTCTAATGCGGTAAAAGGAATATCCGAAAGTTTGTACTTTGCTTTGAGAAATCTGGTAAGATGACCGAGGGCGCACCAATAGGATTGAGCCGATCCCTTCTTACGGTTTACTCCGACACGCTTGTCAAAGTTTTCATTATGGGTACGGAAATAGGCTAACAGGGTTTCCTGTCCGAAAGCCATACCCAACAAAAGGGTTTTCACTTCTTCGGCGGTTACTTGCTCTTTGACGGCTGATAGTTCGCGATAGTGCGACAGAGCGGATGCCCTGATCTCGTCCAACCGGCGGTTGATTTCGTTGGCTGCTTGGCTCTTTCCGATGGCACGACCGGATGCCCATAAGGATACCGGAACGGTCATCTTCATACTGAACGTGGTTTCGGAGAATTTTCCGATGGAAAGCCGTGCCATGACGGGACATTTACCGTCCTTTTTCGTTTCGTTTTTTTTCAGGTAAAACGATACCTTTACTCCCTGTTGCATAACTCTGTTTTTTTAAGTGTAAAATTACTTGATACAGAGTTATTTGAGGCTATATAAAATATAGCGGAACAGCGAAACAAACTCCGGTTTTTATCCCAAAATCCATATTTTCCCGTTGGCTTGGAAAAAAAGCGTTATTTTTGGGATGGAGTTTGATGAAAAACGAGTGTTCTTTGTAATCGCAGGTTGTTTTTAAGTCGTTGTCCGAGGTGTTTTCTTATTGCAGTCCGTAAATAAAAAAGGCAACGGATTGGTAGCAAATCTTTCGCTTAACTCCTCTTTATTATGCTTTTTCGCCTGATGGAAGAATATAGCAAAACAACGCGTACTGAACCTTATTTCCAAACACTTACCATATTCAACCTGATTTTGCTACCTTTGCGAAATCTTTTTCTTATATTTGTATTCTCTGGACTCATGTAGATTGTATATATGAATATGAAAG
>DAIOHI010000154.1:1021-6325 GCA_036744815.1 Paludibacteraceae bacterium | reverse complement strand
TTCCGCTTTGTTGATAGGTGTGGCAGTAAGATTTATAACCTTCCGCCGTTTTGGTTTCGATAGGACTGCCGTCACCCCAATCGATGGTAAGGGAACCCGAGTCGGAATTACCTTCCGCTGTTATATAGATACAAGCCATGGAATAGTTTCGTTCCCAGGTAAAGGTGATCTTATCGTTCGCGTACATGTATGCGCTTAAGAAATAAGATAAAAACAACGTAATTAGATAGGTCTTTTTCATAATGTAAACTGTTTTGTTTGATTAATGTGAATTAATAGAATTAGTTCTTCAAAGAAGTTTGTTGTATTCATGGTCAAAAGTAGGCAGTTTGCCCGCGATAAAACATAGACAGATATAGATTATTTTCTATGTTTAAGGCTTTTAGCTGTCAATATTGTTAATTATTCGAATCATCTCCGCTTCCTGAGTTCAGATAAGGAATTTGAAGGCATCCGTCTTTCCAAACTTCTTCTTTATGCGGTATCGCGCCGTACGCACACTTGCCGGAACGATATTAAAAAGCAAAGCGATATCTTTTACCTGCATATTGATAGCAAAGCAGATGATGTATTGCAAATCCTGATTGGTGATTTGTTCGATGGAAGAATTTGGTGCTTGCTCCAAAATATCAAGATTAAGCTGTAATAGCTTTTGGGAATAGAGCGCTTTTCTGCCGCTTTCGATCAATGAATGATTGATTTGAAAGATGATTAATTCGACAACAAAGCTTATCGGTTTTGTATCTTTTTGCTGATATTCATCTTCCCAAAGATGCCCGCTGTTTATTTTAGAATCTTTCATTGCGCTCGATTATTAACTTGCAGCGCTCCTCATCGTTTTTTTTGACAAGCAGCCGCCCCATTGTTTTCTATCCGTCAAAAGTATTGACATCGAAGCGGATAAAACATAGACAGAAATAGACTTTTGCCTATCAGAACCAATTTTTATAAAATAATGAAAGGCTTTTGGGGAATATTATATTCCATCTTGGTTGAGTGAGTATTATAAAATTTTCGAGAAAACAAAAACTGCGACCAATACAAAACGCATCAGTCGCAGTAAAAAATAATAGTATTTCAGCTACAGCCTAAATCATGGAAGCAATGATACTTTCCTTGCCGATCTTCTTTTTTATGCGGTAGCGCACGGTACGCACCGATGCCGGATCGACATTGAAAACAAAACTTATGTCGTTTGTTTCCATCTCCGCAACAAAGCAGATGATGTATATCATATCCATATTGGTCAGTCTGTCTTTTTCGGCAACCAAGGCTTTGTCAAGTGTTTTATAATCGAGCTGTTGTAGTTTTTTCTCGTATTCTGACTTTTTCTCCGCTTCGAGTCTGGAGTCGCTTATCCGCAAGGATAGTTTCTTTATCGTTTGTCGGGCAGGACTCAGGCGTAATCCTTCCCTGATGCATTCAAGCTCGCTCTGCTTCATTTCGGCAACCATCGCTTTTTCGTAAATCTCCTGCTCCAGCTTCTCTTTTCTGATTCTGAATAATCGCAGGAGTAGAAACAATCCGATCAGCAGGAGCAGCGACAGTGCCGAAACAAGCGCGATAATTACATTTCGTATATCCCTCTCGTGCTGCAAGGCTTGTATCTCTGCTTCTTTTTTCTCGGTTTCGTACTTAACAGCCATTTCGTTGATGGCTTTCAGCTTTTCGTTGTTGTAGCGGCGGGTTTCGTTCTCCTGAAGCAACTTTTGGTATTTCAGTGCTTCGGCGGGACGATCTTTCAATTCGTAATACTGCACCAATAACTCATAAGCCTCGGAACGTTCCACAATCAATGTATTGTAGTTTTTGTAGTCGTCCAAACGCGACAAAGCTTCTTGTACATCCCTATATGCCTGCTCATGGAGTCCTTGGCGGAAGCGGGCTTTCGCATAAACGGAATAGACATAAATTTCCACTTCCACCTTGCTGTTAGGCTCTTTTTTAATCACATTTTCCGTGATAAGTTCCTCCAGCGCCTTTTCCAGATTGTAATAAATATCCTTGTACTGATCGGGGAAATAGTTATTTAACGCGCGGGCATAGTAAAAATAAGCCCAAGCATGCACCCATGCATGATTTAATTTGTCCCGATGTTGTTCTACCAATTCAATATTCTTTTTCACACAGGTAACAACGGAGTCCACAAGGGCGTAATCAACCGCTCCGGCTTCTTTTTGTCTTTCCAAAAGCAGGTTGTAATAGCCTTCCTTTATGACATTGAACTGATATTGCGACTGTTTTGATGCATCTTTTTGGAGGCATTCCTGCATTTTTTCGAGTATCTTTTCCATGCCCTCCGCATCCTTTATGTCGTAGAAGGTGGCCGCCATAGTGTAAAGCACCTCAGAAGCATAAGTATACATGCCCAGTTTCTCATAATAAGGGATGGATTTGTAAAGATAGTCATGGGCTATCTCTTCCGTACCGCGCTTCAGATTGACGTAGCCGTAATAGGTGTACATCCTCGCTTTTACCGTATCGTTGTCCGACTGCTCGACGCTTTCGAGACATTTGTTCCAAAACTCCATTTCCTTCCGGTCTTTATCTTCGACCTTTCCCCTGTCGCGGTAGCAAAGAGCGATAAGTTTGTAGATGTAGGACAAATAGGCTTTTTGCTGTGAGTCATCCTTATATAATTTTTTCGCATAGGGGTAGAGCATATTCATGCCGAGGTCTTCCGCTTCTTCGGGCGAAGCATGGTAGAAAATGAAATCGTGGGCATAAAAAAATCGTAAGCGCGGTGAGACATCTTGCTTGTTCAGATAGTATTGAACACTGTCGCGGAGGTTGATTTCACCGAAAGCGGAGAATGTCGAAAACAAAGACAACAGCAGGATGCTGCTGCTTTTTAAGAGCTTGATTCGAAGATGTTTTTTCATAGTATTTAATATGTAGGCTAAATGAAAATAAGAAGATGTCCTCCGTACAATCTTCATCAAAACAAAGCATATATTTCCTCTTGCGAGAGGAGTAAAACTAAAAGAGATATTGTAATGCACCTCGTTACCGAGCAGTAACGAGCCTCATTGCTGGACGCTAATCAGCTTCGTTACAAACACAGCAGTACTGTACCGCTGTGTTTATATCATGCTCTGCACTTGCTATTTAGCTAATAGCGCTTTTACCTTTTCGGAAATAAGTCGTCCTTCGGCTTTTCCGGCAAGTTGCTTGCTGGCAACGCCCATTACCTTTCCCATATCTTGCGGACCGGCAGCGCCTACTTGCGCGATAATTGCCGAAACTGCCGCTTCCAATTCAGCATCGCTCATTTGTTTGGGCAGATAACGTTCAATAACCACGACTTCGGCTAATTCATTTTCAGCCAATTCGGGGCGATTTTGTTCTTTATAAATAGCCGCCGAATCTTTGCGTTGTTTTACCATTTTTTGTAGAATTTTCACCGCTGCCTCATCCTGAAGCGATCCGTCGCCTCCTTTTGCTGTTTTAGCTTCGAGAAATTCTTTTTTCACACCACGCAACGCTTCGAGCGCCACTTTGTCTTTTGCCAACATTGCTGCTTTGATGTCGGCACTGATTGTATCGAATAATGTTTCCATATTTATGAAGTTAGAAATTAGATGTTACGGAAGTTAATGAATTTAGCATATATTCCCTCATTGGCATATTGGCAAATTATCACATTTGCTGTTTCCTTTTCCAAGCAGGTATATTTTCAATATCTTCTAATGTCTGCTCATCGTCCAAATCGTCAAGCGTAAACACAGGAAGATCCGGATCATTCTTCTTATTTGATTTGGCTTGAGGATTTTTTCCGTAAAACTCACCCATCGCCTTGTCAATTTCAGCTTTGTGGTTTTCTTCGTTAGGCTGACTATCTTTACTAGGCTCTTCGCTGTTTCCGTTTACAGTAAATGTAACCTTATCCTTTGTTATTGGTTTTTCAACGTTGTCTGTCCGTTTCGTCGCCTTTGTTGGCATTCCGGGTATTTTACTGACATCAAATCCTGTCGCGATAAGCGTGATTTTTACGTTTTCCTCTAAGCTGTCGTCAAAGGTCTGTCCCCAGATAACTTGTACGTCCTCTCCCACTTCTTCCATAAACTCGTGAATCTGCGTCAGCTCTTCCATTTTTATCTGATGGTCGTCGGAACTTGAACAATAAAGGCTCAACAGAATTTTACTGGCTCCTCGCACATCAGTATTTAGAAGCGGCGAAACTAATGCGTTTTCAATCGCCTGCTTAATACGATTTTCGCCGGAAGCCTCTCCTGTATTCATAATCGCCACGTTTCCATCCTTCATTATGGTGTACACATCGGCAAAGTCAATATTGATATAACCCGGCACGGTAACGATCTCTGCTATCGCTTTCGCAGCGTTACTTAATACTGCGTCGGCTTTAGCATAAGCATTTTTAAATGTCAAAGTCGGATCAATTTCCCGAAGCTTTTCGTTGTTAATGACGAGTAAAGCGTCAACATGCTCATTCAATTCGGCAACTCCTTCGAGGGCTTGACGAATTTTCGGTTTTCCTTCAAAAGCAAATGGAATCGTAACAATACCGACTGTAAGAATCCCTAATTCGCGGGCTACACGCGCCACTACGGGTGACGCTCCTGTTCCGGTTCCGCCTCCCATTCCGGCGGTAATGAAAACCATTTTAGTATTATCTTTCAGCACTACTTTGATGCGATCGAGATTTTCTTCTGCCGCCGTTCTTGCTTTTTCGGGAACAGCTCCTGCTCCCAGCCCTTCAGTCGTTTCTACTCCAAGTTGTATTTTATTGGGTACGGGCGATGCTTTAAGAGCCTGGTTGTCGGTGTTACAAACAACGAAAGTAACGTCGGTAATACCTTGACGATACATGTGATTCACGGCATTGCTACCTCCGCCGCCAACACCGATTACTTTTATAATGGACGATTCGTTCGATGTGAATGCCAAAGGTAACAACTCATCTGTATGTTCCATATTTATTGTATTATTGCTTTTCAACTCCTTGATTGGAGATTTTCAGCTTATTATCTATATTTAATTTTAGGTTTTGTTTCCGATCTCTCTATGGATTCGGATTGCTTATTCCATTTTGTTATCGTCTTCGAAAAAACGAATAACACCTGTCATTAATTTATCTTTAAGTCCTCTTTTCTTAATTTTAGGTTCCTTTTCCGGCTCTTTCTTTTTTTGCGTTTCGGGATGCTCTTTGTTGTATTCGTCAATCAGCAGAATAGTACCAACCAGTTGACTATAGCCCGGATCACAAAAGATTTTATCGGAATCGTCGCTAAGCCAATCCGAATGATCGCCAACGCGTGTGTATATCTCAGTTTGCTCTGTTAT
>DAIOHI010000154.1:0-1000 GCA_036744815.1 Paludibacteraceae bacterium | reverse complement strand
CACCTCCGGTGATAACGATTCCCGCAGTTAATTCAAATGGAGAATCGGCTATGGCTTCGAAAATCGGATGACAGATTTCTTCCAAGCGCGCTTCGATTATTGTTGCCAAAAAATCAGTGGCGATCAATACTTCTTCGTTCTCCGGTTCCGCCGCAGGTATTTTTATTTTTATTACCTGTTCCACTTTATTTTTCAACGCGCTTCCTTTCAAACATTTCAGGCGTTCGGCATTCAATTCACTGATTCCCAACTCTTGAATATCTCTCGTTATATTCTGACCGCCCAAAGGCACTACCATCAAATGCTGAAGCGCGCCTTCGGCATATATTGCCAAGGTAGTGGTGGAATGTCCGAAATGTATCAAAGCACAACCTTCTTCTTTTTCCTCATCATCGAGAACTGCCAACGAAATTGCTTCGATGGCTGTTGGTTGATAGGAGGATAACTTCAATCCGGTGCGATCGAAACAACGCTCCAAATTCTCACGTATTTTTCCATTCCCGACAACAAGCGTATATTTTCCCACAATTTCGTAAGCGGCTTTGCCTATCGGATCGTCGTAACTTTTCCCGTCCAGCTCGTAAGCGACAGGAAGAACATCGAAAACATCCACATCATTTTGTTTGAAGATGTTTTCAACTTCTTCGGACATGGAGCTTAATATTTCGTCGGTAATTTTTGTGTAATTTTTAAAGCCGCGCGAATAAGAATAGCTTGCATGCTTCATCGACTTAGCATTAACGCTCACACTCACGCTTGGTATTTCGGAAATACGAAGACGGTTTTGAAGCAGCTTTACCACGCCATTGATAGAAAATGCAGCTCCCGACATTTGTTCTACAATTCCGTGGCGGATTTCCTTTGCCGGCTTCGATTCTTCGGCAACAATGCGGACAGAGTTGTCTTTCAACACCTCAGCTGCCACCGCCGAAATACGGGAAGCACTTAAGTCGATGATTATTATTTTATCTTCATTCATAAGCCTGTTTTATCAACGAAA
>DAIOHI010000153.1:0-6328 GCA_036744815.1 Paludibacteraceae bacterium | reverse complement strand
CATCACAATAATGATACCAAAGATTTATGTAATTGCACTAATACAACAAAAATACACCCATTCTGTTTTCAGTTAAAGAAAAAATATTTTTATTTCTTTAACTCAAGGGTGATTTTGGAACTGCAAAAGTAATCAAATATTTTAATAATTATTGTTGCTAAGACTAAAAACTAAGTAAATGAACTTGGCATTTTTGATAGGTTTTTAAGATATTTAACGAAACAAGAGGGTTACAAGTTGAGCAGTTTTTTTAGTAGCTTTGCAGTTGAATTATATATAAGAAAATAAATTAATGACGACATCGAAACGACCAACAGAATTAGGTTCCAAAAAGATAGGGAAACTTCTTTTCCAATATGCAATGCCTGCAATCATTGCGATGACTGCTTCGTCGCTATATCATATTACGGACAGTGTATTTATCGGTCATGGAGTTGGAGCTTTGGCAATTTCCGGACTTGCCATCACTTTCCCCTTTATGAATCTGGCAGCCGCTTTCGGCTCGTTGGTTGGAGCCGGTGCATCAACTTTGCTTTCTATCCGAATGGGGCAGAAAGACTACAAAACGGCAAATACCATTTTGGGAAACGTAATAACTCTGAACGTAGTTATAGGTATTTCATTTTCTCTTATTTCTTTATTATTTCTCGATCCCATTCTGCTATTTTTCGGAGCAAGTGAAACGACATTGCCTTATGCTCGCGATTTTATGCAGATTATTTTGCTCGGAAATGTCATCACGCACATGTACATGGGGCTGAATGCAATTCTACGTTCGGCGGGACATCCTCAAAAAGCGATGTATGCTACAATTTTTACCGTTGTGATTAATGTTATTCTGAATCCACTGTTTATCTTCGGTTTTGGCTGGGGAATCAGAGGAAGTGCTTTAGCTACCGTTATTTCGCAGGTGGTTATGCTGCTTTGGCAATTGAATTTTTTCAGAAACAAATCAAATTTTATTCATTTCAAGAAAGAAAGTTTTCGATTGAAGAAGAAAATCGTTGTCGATTCGCTATCCATCGGATTATCGCCTTTTATGATGAATGCCGCTGCTTCGCTTATCGTAATTGTTATCAATCAAGGCTTGATGCGGACAGGAGGCGATTTAGCAGTCGGAGCTTATGGAATTGTTAATCGCATTGCTTTTTTGTTCGTAATGATAGTGATGGGATTGAATCAAGGGATGCAGCCTATAGCGGGTTATAACTTTGGAGCAACTCAATATGCGAGGGTAAACGAAGTGTTGAAAAAAACAGTTATTTGGGCTACATGCGTAACGACACTCGGTTTTATCGTAGTGGAATTATTTCCACATGCTGTTGCTTCCATATTCACGACGGATAATGAATTGATCGATTTGGCGGCAAATGGATTGCGGATTGTATTCTTTTCTTTTCCAATAATAGGTTTTCAGATGGTTACGGCAAACTTTTTTCAAAGTATCGGGATGGCAGGCAAGGCAATATTTATGTCGTTAAGTCGGCAATTGTTGTTTTTGTTGCCTTGTTTGTTGATTTTGCCTTATTTTTGGGATATAAACGGCGTTTGGTTCAGTATGCCGATTGCCGATTTTATTTCGAGTATTGTCGCGGCTATTATGTTGATTCATCAATTCAGAAGTTTTAAAGCGAAAGAATTAAGCAAACAATCTTAAATAAAGAGATTAATTGGACAAAATTTACAATGCTTTTTTCAAAAAAATGTCGATTCTGTCTAAACAAAAAAGAATATATTATGTCTACAAATTTTGTAATAAACATCGGACGCCAATTAGGAAGTGGCGGGCGCGAAATAGGAACAATCCTTGCCAAAAGTTTAGATATATCTTTTTACGATAAAGAACTGATAAGTTTAGCCTCGAAGGAAAGCGGTTTGTCGCAAGAAGTTTTTGAGGCTGCCGACGAAAAAACCAGTTTCTCGCTTCGAGGAGGTTTGCTCGGACTTCGGGCATCGGTCGTAAGCGATGGATATATAGACAATTATCTTTGCAACGAAACATTATTCAAAATACAGAGCGACGTAATACGCGAACTTGCCGAAAAACAATCTTGCGTATTTGTTGGGCGTTGTGCCGATTACATTTTACGCGATCATCCCAAGACGCTAAATGTTTTTATTTGTGCCAATATCGAGGATAGAATCAAACGCGTTGCAGAGAATCATGATTTGTCGGATAAAAAAGCACTCGAATTAATCGAAAGGACGGATAAAAAACGTGCTTCTTACTACAATTATTACAGCGACAAACAATGGGGTGCCGCATCTTCCTATCATCTATGTATCAACTCCTCGGTGTTGGGAATTGATGCGACAGTCGATTTTATACTGCAGTTTTTGAACGAAAAAATAATCGACAAAAAATAAAGTTCAATTAATAAAAACAAAAAGCCTGAATATTTATTTCAGGCTTTTTGTTTTGTAGGAACAAGAGAATTTCCCTCGTGCAATGCTATCTAATTTCGATTTTATCAATTGACGGCGGATTGGCGATACTTTGTCGGTAAACAATTTTCCTTCGATATGATCGTATTCGTGTTGTATTACGCGAGCCTTATAGTTTTCAAATTCTTCGATGTGTTCGACAAAATTTTCGTCTTGGTAACGAATTTTGATCTTTACCGAACGAGGAACATTTTCGTGAATTCCGGGAATGCTCAAGCAGCCTTCTTCGCCCGATTCTGTTTTTTCACTCAATTCCAACATTTCGGGATTGATCATCGCTATTTTAAATGCTCCCAACTCGGGATCTTCTTCTTTAAACGGAGCTAAATCAATTACGAGCAAACGGATGGGAAGTCCAATTTGTTGTGCGGCTAAACCGACTCCATTGGCGTTGTACATCGTGTCGAACATATTGGGAATTAGTTCCTTTAAGTTTGGATAATCGGCTGTAATCACTTCGCCTACTTTACGAAGAACCGGATTGCCGTATAAATAAACGGGTAAAATCATGAATTTATAGTTTTAAGTTTATAGTTCGTGTTTTGATTTTTTCGATTTCTATAAACTAATATTTGATTTGCTTTCTAAATATGTTTGTAAAATAATGGTCGCGCTTATTTTATCGACCAAAGCCTTGTTTTGGCGGTCTTTTTTCTTCAATCCTCCGTCGAGCATAGCGCGATGTGCCAACACGGAAGTGAAGCGTTCGTCCACAAATTCAATCGGTATATTGGGAAATTTACGTCCCAATCCAATTACAAAAGGACGGATATATTGCATCGATTCCGATTCTTCGCCGCTCATTTGTTTGGGCAAACCAACCAGTATTTTTTCTACTTCATTTTCGGCAATATATTTATCCAAATAAGCCATCACTTCGTGTACAAGAATGGTATCTAATCCTGTCGCGATAATCTGCATCGGGTCGCTAACAGCAATTCCCACGCGCTTTTGTCCGTAATCGATGGCTAAAATTCGTCCCATATTTTAGTTTGCAAAAGTACGGAAATTTTTTCTTGAACAGAGAATTAATGCAATCCAAATAGCATATTTGCCATAATAATTGCCAAAACAATCAATGTGATTACCACATATAAATAATCCTTTTCGTAGAAAAACGCAAAGAGCGAAAAAACAACTCGGAGTATTGGCGTGGCTATAAGCGCGATAACTCCTAATTGGATAATTGCGGCACCATCGAAGGCTAAAATGCGTGGTAATATGGTCGAAAAGCTTCGCAAGTATTCGGGCGCTCCTTTAAAGTATTCGGGATTATTCGAAATAGGTGTATAATCGGGAATTGTTCCTTGATGTTGAAATAAATAAATAATTCCTCCGATAGCGGTAATAACGCATGAAATAATCACTCCATAACGGAGTAGTTTCCCGATTAAAATTTCAACATCTCTTTCTGTTTGCAATTGCATAATTTTTATAATTTATCGGTTATTCCATTGTACATCATTTGAAGTGCCAAAAAGAAAATCACGACGCTGAATATCCATCGAAGAGTTTTCACATTGACGCGCATCAGTATTTTCGATCCGAGAAAAGCTCCGATCAACACACCGATTACCACCGGCATGGCAAGTCCGGGATCGATGTATCCGCGTTGTAAATAAATGACCGCGCTTGCCGCAGCAGTTACTCCTACCATAAAGTTACTCGTAGTTGTCGAAACGCGGAAAGGAATTTTCATTGCCATATCCATCGCCAACACTTTTAAGGCTCCCGAACCAATGCCGAGCAAGCCCGAAAGCACTCCGGCAAAAGCCATCAGCGAAAATCCGCCACTAACGTTTTTCACGCTATAATGCTCTATTTCTTTTGTCTTAGGATTCGGATATGAACCGTTCAACTTTAGTTTTTCTGCTAATTTATTGGGTTGTTCGCCCGGCATAAGAAGGTTTTCGCTCTTTTTACGAATGGTCATAATTGCAGAGAATATCAATACGCAAGCGAAAATTATCGCGATGATGTTTGTCGGCATATATATGGCGATAAGTGCTCCACCAACAGCTCCTGCGGTGGTTGCAATTTCGAGAAACATTCCGATACGCACGTTGGTGATTCCGTCGCGGATGTAAGCCGAAGCTGCGCCCGACGATGTGGCAATGGAAGTGACTAATGCAGTTCCAATAGCAAAGCGCATATCTACTCCAAAGCCGAGCGTAAGCAAAGGAATGATAACCACGCCGCCTCCCAAACCGGTCAATGAGCCAAGCATTCCGGCGCAAACAGCTCCAAATAATAATATTAATGAAAATAATTCTATACCCACGTTTTAAGATTTTATTATTTTTCTAACGAAGTGCAAAGGTAATTTATTTTTTCCGACAAGTTTAAAAACATCTTGCTTTCAAACAAAGACAACTTGAATCTAAGCTTAAAACAGTATGTTGTTTTTCGAAAGCTTTTGTATCTTTGTCCTAATAAAATGGAAACAAATATGAAAAAGACAGTCGCAGTTTTGATTCTTTCTTTTTTTCTTGTTCAATTCTCATTTGCCAATAGAGAATTAAAAGATATCACTTTCGTACAACGCGATAGCGCGTTGAAAATGGATGTTTATCTTCCTAAAAATGTAAATCCAAATACGCCTTGTGTTATTTTTGTTTTTGGAGGAGGTTTTCTTGCCGGAGATAAATCGGTAGAAGGTAATGTTAAGTTTTGTCAAACCATGTCCGACAATGGATTTGTAACGGTAGCAATTAATTATCGTTTGGGATTAAAGGGCGTGAAAAATATCGGTCCGACAAATGTAAAACCGTTGAAAAATGCCATTCGAATGGCGGTTGAAGATTTGTACAGCGCTACTGTTTTCCTTCGAGACAACAGTAAAAAATATAGTATTGATCCTAATAGAATTATTGTTTGTGGTTCGAGCGCGGGAGCTATCACTGTGCTGCAAGCCGACTACGAATTAGCTAACCGGAATGAAATCGCTTCTGTGTTGCCCGATGATTTTCGTTATGCCGGTGTAATTTCTTTCGCGGGAGCTGTTTTGAGTTTCGAAGGAAAACCGGATTACAAAAAACATGCGCCGGCACCGACCATGTTCTTCCACGGAACGGACGACAAAGTTGTTTTCTACAACAAGATGCAGGTGTTTTGCATGGGACTTTTTGGAACAAATGCTTTGGTAAAACGTTTCGAAAAATTCGATTATCCTTATTATGCTTATCGTTATCGGGATATGGGACACGAAATTGCAGATGTTCCGATGAAAGCGAACTTAACGGAAATTCTTACTTTCATCAATGATTATGTAATGGAAAAACGTCCTTTGAAAATTGATGTTACGGTAAAAGATGACGAATTAAAGCCTTATATGAAACTAAAAAGTCACAAGGATTTGTATTAAAAAACTTATCGATTATAGTGAACGGTTTATTGTGCATAAACTTTGACCATCACTTATTGAAAAACAAACTAAAATTACTATAAATTACCAAACAATAATGAGATCATTTTTTATCACCGACCAGAAAGAAATAGAGGAGATTATCAGACAAAGTCAGATTTGCTTTGTTGGGCTAAAGGCTCTCGATGGTTCTCCTTATGTCCTTCCAATGAATTTTGGTTATATTGATGGCAATATCGTTTTGCATTCGGCACCTGAAGGAACGCACCTTGAGTGTATCGAACAGGATAATCGTGTCTGTGTGACGTTTTGCGCCGGAGGGAAATTGCGTAACCAACATACCGATGTCGCTTGCAGTTATAGTATGGAGTCGCGAAGCGTGCTTTGCAAAGGACAGGTTTCTTTTATTGAGGATGATGACGAAAAGATAAAATATCTCAATGCTTTAATGAAAAATTATAGCAAACGAGAATTTACATACTCCGCTCCGGCTGTGCGTAATGTGAAAGTCTGGCTTGT
>DAIOHI010000152.1:0-6366 GCA_036744815.1 Paludibacteraceae bacterium | reverse complement strand
AACAATATAAATAAGAAATATTTTTTCATTATAGAAGTATTTTGCTCGTCAATAATCATATAAAACTCATCTAAAGTTTTGTTATCAGAGCTTTATATGGTGAACATATTATCCTTTAAAACAAGCATCCATTTTTAATATTATTAAACTAAAAATATGAGGTTTTATTTTATACTTTTCAAATAATCGATTAATTTATTTACGGCTACAGCTCGGTGGCTCATTTTATTTTTCTCTTCCGCTCTTAATTGAGCAAAAGTAGAAAGATAACCTTCGGGAACAAAAACAGGATCGTAACCAAAACCGCTGCTTCCTCGAGGTTTCTCTGCAATTACACCAGAAACTATTCCTTCGAAGCTATGTGTCTCTCCCTTCATTATTAGTGCTATCACTGTTCGAAACTGAGCCGATCGGTCTGATTTACCTTTCAATCTAATTAAAAGTTTATTTACATTATCTACCGATTTTTTCGCTTCTCCGGCATAACGAGCAGATTTAACGCCCGGTTCGCCATCCAAAGCTCTCACTTCCAAGCCAGTGTCATCAGCAAAACAATCCATTCCGTATTTCTCGTAAACGTATTGTGCTTTAAGCAATGCATTTCCCTCCAAGCTATCTGCCGTTTCGGGTATGTCTTCATTACAACCTATATCGGATAGTCCCAACACAGTAAATCTACCTTTAAGAATAGATTTCACCTCCTTCAATTTATGACTGTTGTTTGTTGCAAAAACAAGTTTATTCATATTTTGGAGTATAAAAATAGTTTGACAAGCAACTGCAAAGATAGTATTTTTTGACTACTAACAATTTGGCAGAGCTATATAATATTTGATTGCGTCTTTTTTGTTATTTTTGCATCGAATATAATTAAGCAGGGAAAAAACCAATAATGAGAAAACTTTCTGCTGATTTAAAATAAAAAACACGATGATATCAAAAATAATCTCCGAAGATCTTATTCTAAAAACGCAAAAAGCAATTAATAATGCCGAAAAAATTGCGATTGTAGCACATGTAGGTCCCGATGGAGACGCCTTAGGTTCTTCGCTAGGAATGTGGCATTATCTTATGTCGATTGACAAAGAACCCACGGTTATTTTGCCTAACGATTTTCCCGATTTTTTAAAATGGATGCCTGGAACAGAAAACATCCTTATTTATGAAAAAGAAGCAAAAAAATGCGACAAAATACTCGCTGAAAGCGATTTGATTTTTGCTCTCGACTTCAACACTCCATCACGTTTAGCAACAATGGAGAATGCGGTAGTTGCATCGTCTGCGCATAAAGTGATGGTCGATCATCATCTTCATCCCGGCGATTTTGCCAATGTAGTTGTCTCATATCCAAGCATATCGTCCACGAGCGAACTCGTTTTCCGACTGATATGTCGAATGGGTAATTTTTCCAAAATCAACTTAGCTTGTGCCGAGTGTATTTATACTGGAATGATGACAGACACAGGCGGATTTACATACAATTCGAACGATTTTGAAGTTTATATCATTGTTTCCGAGTTAATAAAAATTGGTGTTGATAAAGACGACATTTACAGAAAGGTATTTAACACTTATTCTGCTGATAGATTGCAACTAATGGGTTATTGCCTGTATGAAAAAATGAAGATTTATCCAACTTATCGTGCAGCACTTATTACGCTTACACAAAAAGAAATGGAAAATTTCAATTTCAAGAATGGTGATTCCGAAGGATTTGTGAATATTCCGCTTTCAATTAAAAACATCGATTTTTCAGTATTTATGCGTGAAGATTCGGACAAAGTCAAGGTTTCTCTTCGTTCTCAAGGCAATTTTCCGTGCAACAAAGTAGCAAGTGACTTATTCAACGGAGGCGGACACTTAAACGCATCGGGTGGCGAAAGTTACACATCTTTGGATGAAGCTGTACGGAAATTCGAGACAGCTTTGCCCGATTACAAAGATTTTTTGGAAGAATAATCTTTCTATTTTTTCTTCAAAGAAAATATAAAAGTCAATCCACCATCAGGTCCATTTTTTGCGGAAATTGTACCTTGATGAAATAATATCGCGTTTTTCACAATAGCCAATCCCAATCCGGTTCCTCCTTGTTTGCGGCTGCGCCCCTGATCAACGCGGTAAAAACGCTCAAATAAACGGCTGAGATGAAGCTCATCAACTCCTATTCCATTATCCGAATATGAAAAATAATAGAAATCTTCATCCTCACGATAACAATTAATCTCGATTGTAAGATTTCGCCCTCCATGAGTCAAGGAGTTTCCAATCAGATTTTGAAAAACAGAATAAAGAAGCGATTGATTTCCTTCAATGGAAACATTCTCAGAGACATTTTGTTTGACAATGAACTTCTTACCTGCAAGCTGCAACTGCACATCGTTTATAACGTCATTCACAATGTAAGCGATATTACAAGATTCTTTAAGATACAAACGTTTCGCTTCGTCAATTTTATTTAAAGTAGAAATATCCTGCAATAATGCATTGAGCCGTTGAGTCTGATGATAAGCCCTTTCGATAAAAAAGCGTTGTTTTTCCGCATCCAAATCCGGATTTTCAATAATGCTTTCCATATAACCCATAATACTGCTCACAGGTGTTTTCAGCTCGTGCGAAATATTCTGAGTTAAATGGCGTTTCAATTCATTTTCCCGTTCCTGAAGAGTAATATCATTTATCGAAACTTCAAAGCTGTCATCTTGAAAAACAATACATTGAATCACAAAAAAGCGACCTCCTTTTTCAACAACCGTCCGCTTCGTATCCAACTGATTTGTTTCCTGACTTTGTTCGATGAAATGGTTGATTACTGAAAATTCTGGCGTCGAAAAAATGGCTTCCGACTTTTTACTGTAATTATCGGAAATAATATTTGCATATTGGATGAAATGAGAATTTACCAATGTTTCTTTTTTGTCTTTCGAAAAAATCCCCAAGCCTTCTTGAGATATTTGTAAATGTTGTATTAATTTTTCACGCTCTTTATAAAGCTCCTCTTTTGCCGCCAGCAAATCTTTATACAGCAAAACAATGTTGTGGCTTATTTCGCCCAATTCATCATTCGGGAAGGAAATATCATCGTCGGGCAGGCTTCCGTTTTCGACTTTATCGGTAAAAACACGCAATCGGCGAATGGATTTCGTTATATTTTGGGTAACAAAAAACAGCACAATTGACACCAAAAGGAATATTCCTCCCAAAAAATACAGGAAAAAAGTATTTACGCGCAACACTTTACTTAGCTCCAAATTGTAAGGTAAAGCGCTTCTAACGAAATAATTATCGAATCGATTGACTAAATAATAATAATCCTGACCAGTAGTAGAAGAATGGCGAATAGCCTTCCCCATATTGTTTGAAAGCACCGACATGCTTATTTCCGGACGATGCAAATGGTTGTCGAACTTCAAAGCGGAATTCGGCTCGTAAGAATCAAAAATTACTTTTCCTTCTGTATCTATAATCGTCACGCGCAATGTTGAATCGGGCAGATAATGCAAAAAATCTTCCAATTCCTCTTTGTTAGTCGATTTTTCTTCAAGGAAGCGATTGATAGTCTGATTATAATCACTCAAATGCAGGTCGAGTTGTGCCACCTGAAACTGTTTCTCTCTGTGATATTGAAAATAAGCCACAACAATAAAAAGAAACACAACAACTGCAAAATAGCACAAAAACAACTTCGTGTTCAATCTCATATCAGAAAGATTAATTGTAAAATTCTATTCTTCGAAACAATAACCGTATCCAAGACGCGTAACAATATTTTTTCCGTATTTTCCTATTTTTTTTCGCATACGAGTAATGTTAACATCAATCGTTCGATCCAAAACAAAAACCTCATCGGTCCAAACTTGCGAAAGAATATCCTCGCGCGATAATACCCGATTTTTATTTTTGAGAAATAATTTTAATATCTCAAACTCTTTTTTGGTAAAAGGAATTTCTTCGTTATCAAGAAAAACTTTTTTAGCCGTCAAATCCATTTTAAGATTATCATAAACAAGATGATTTTCGTCAAGAGCCGCATTTTTATTTGTTTCAGTGCGGCGCATAACGGCTTTAACCCGTGCCGAAACTTCCCGAATAGAAAAGGGCTTTGGAATATAATCATCCGCTCCAACATTAAATCCGGTCAGTTTATCATTCTCGGTATCCCGAGCCGTAAGAAATATGATCGGAATGGAAGCTGTCTTAGGATCTTCGCGCAAAACACGCGCCATTTTAAATCCCGACATCTGTCCCATCATAACATCCAGCAACAACAAATCGTAAACCGATAAATCTTTTTTTAATGCCTCTTCTGCCGACGAGGCAACATCCACAACATATCCCTCTGTTTGAAGATTGAATTGAAGAATTTCACACAAATCTTCTTCGTCATCAACAACCAAAATACGCGAATTAATCATTGTTTTTTCCTTTTACGTTTTTAAATGTACACAAAAACAGCAAATTTAATCAGCATTACATTTTTTTATAAAGATGTAATTCTTATGACAAAGAAAATAATGCTTTATTACAAAAAGATTTAATACATATTACAAAAACATTACATTTCGAGGAATACAAAAAGTAAAAAGCATTGGTTATCACTGCAATTCGATTTCAAAGATAAAATAAATTTTTCATTTCAATATGAATTCGCAAGCTTTATGTATATTTACAATCATAATCGTATAATTGTTCGCTAAACCAAGAAAGTTTTGAAGTCCGATTTTCTAGAAATATTAAAACAATATTGGGGATATGATGGATTCCGTCCGCTTCAGGAAGACATCATACAAAGCATTGCCGATGGAAAGGACACGCTTGGCTTGATGCCTACCGGCGGCGGAAAATCGCTTACTTTTCAGGTTCCAACTATGGCGATGAAAGGAGTTTGCATCGTTGTAACGCCACTTATCGCGCTGATGAAAGATCAGGTGGAAAACCTAAAAAAACGACAAATTCCAGCGGCACTTATCTATTCGGGACAAAGCAAAGAAGAAATACTTCGCATTTTGGATAATTGTGTGCTCGAAGCCTATAAGTTTTTGTATGTATCGCCCGAAAGGTTGGCAACATCCATTTTCATAGAAAAAATCCGACAAATGAATGTTTGCATGATCGCGGTAGATGAATCGCATTGTATTTCGCAATGGGGCTACGATTTTCGTCCTTCCTATTTGCGAATTGCGGATATTCGCGAAGAGCTTCCAGATGTTCCGGTTTTAGCACTCACAGCAACCGCTACGCCCGAAGTAGTAAAAGATATTCAGGAAAAATTACATTTCTCAAAACCAAATGTTTTCCAAAAAAGCTTTTATCGTTCCAACTTAGCTTACGTAGTTCGCATTGCGGAAAACAAAGAAGAATATTTGTTGAAAATTTTATCAAATGTTGCAGGAACTTCCGTTGTTTACGTTCGAAATCGCAAACGAACAAAAGAAATAGCGGAGCTGCTCGTAAGTAATGGCATTCGCGCAGAACATTTTCATGCAGGACTTTCGGATGAAATAAAGAATAAACGCCAAAAGAATTGGAAATCGGGCGAAACTCGCGTAATTGTTGCGACTAACGCATTTGGAATGGGCATTGACAAAGCCGATGTGCGAAGCGTGGTTCACATGGATTTGCCCGATTCGCTCGAAGCGTATTTTCAAGAAGCCGGACGTGCCGGGCGTGATGAGAAAAAAGCTTACGCCGTTTTGTTGTATAACAACAGCGACGCGACAAAAATAAAGAAACGTGTTTCGGACAATTTTCCTGAAAAAGATTTTATCCGAAAAGTGTACGAAGCTTTGGGAAATTATTATCAGATAGGAATTGCTTCGGGTTTGGACAAGGTTTTTGCTTTCGATATAGCTGATTTTTGTTCTCAATTCCGGCTTCCTATTCTAATGACTTTCAGCGCTCTGAAAATCCTGCAACAAGCCGGATATGTAGAATTGACCGATGAGCAGGAAAATGCGTCGAGCGTAGTTTTTACAATTGAAAAAGATGAATTATATGATATAAAGCATAGCGACGAACAAGATCAATTAATTCATATACTGCTTCGCTCTTACACTGGATTATTTACCGATCCAGCTCGTATTAGCGAAGAGGTAATCGCTCAGCGTCTGCAATGGTCGCGCGAGAAAGTTTACGATTCTTTGGTCGCACTTTCGAAGGAAAGAATTATTCGATATATTCCACGAAAACAAACTCCTTTGCTTATTTTTACACAGGAAAGAGAAGATACAAAGCGCCTTGTGCTTGGAAGAGAAGCCTACGACGATCGACGCGAACGCTACGTAAAACGAAGCAACAGTGTATTGAAATATGCTCAAGAAGAAAATATCTGCCGAAGTAAAATCCTGTTAAGTTATTTTGGAGAGAAAA
>DAIOHI010000151.1:0-6380 GCA_036744815.1 Paludibacteraceae bacterium | reverse complement strand
TTCATCCTCGCCGGTAAAAGCAACACAGATACCATCGCGATTCAGAGTTTCTCCGGTGCCCTCAAGTCCCAAAGCTCCTAACCATCCGTCGTATTTGAAACCCCACTGAGGCATGTATTTAAAATCTTCGAATGGCATATAACTATACATTCGAGCCATATAAATTTGCATTCCGGATTCACTTGTCATAAGATCATCATCGGTAATGATGTTTTTTGGCGGAATTTCCAAATCGTTACAAGCTGTGAAAAACAGCATGCTGAGGAAAGAGAATATTACTATCTTTTTCATATACATTAATTTTATTTTCATTAATATTAGAAGGATAAAGATAATCCCATTGTTACAGTTTTGCTTAATGGATACAAACGACCAAGATCATCATCCGGATGTTCCGGGTCAACAAACTTCACGGCTGTAATAGTGAATAAGTTGTATGCATTGGCAAACACACGGAGATTCATCGACGACATTGCCTTAATTTTAGGCAAGGTATATCCTAACTCAATGCTTTTAAGACGCAAGTAGGCTGTACTTACACGATTAAATTCTGAATTTCCCTTCGGATAACGTCCTGTATAAGCATAATAACCGGTAATCCATTCTGTATTGGGATCGTATGGATCAGCCGAAGTATCTGTCGGATGCCAGCGATCAAGATATTGAGTAAGAGCTCCACCACCATTGGTTGTTCCCCAAATTGAGTATAAAGGTTCTTTATATTCCATAGAACCTAAAGCAGATCCTTGAAATAGAATATTGAAGTCGAAATTTTTATAACTGCAATCGAAGCTCAAACTGTAATTTAACCAAGGTGTTTGGTCGTAAGCAAATGGATGTTCATCCTGACTGTTAATTTCTCCATCGCCATTCCAGTCAATATATTTATAGTCGCCGGGCAACACATCGCGTTCTTTAAATATCTGATAAGTACGTACATCTTGCCAATTGCTGTAGCGTCCTGCGCTTTCGTAACCAAATTGGACTCCTTGGTAACGATTGTTCAGATTATCGTTACGCCACTCATCGTAGGAGTTTCCGTAAGAAGTGTTTTGTGCTGCATTCAAATACATTTGGCGAGCAATTGTTCCTATAGCTTTTACGCGATAAGTGAAATCTCCAATTCTATTTCGATGAGAAAGTTCAAGATCGATACCAAAAAAACGGTCGCTATTTAAGTTTTCATTCGGAGCAGAGGCTCCAACAACAGTAGAGAGTTCTCCTGAACGTACAAAAAGTCCTTCGCGATAACGATTGAAAAAGTCGTATGAAAATCCAAACAGCCCGTTCCAAGCTTCGAAGTCAATCCCAAAGTCGAAAGTTCTAGCAGTATACCATGTAATATACTCATTTGGAAGTGCTTTTGTGGAAACTCCATATACGAAATTACCATTAAACAAATATCCTGGTGCATATTGATTGAAATATCCGTTTTCGGAGTTACCGCTTGTCGCCGGATATTCATAACCTGAAACCCAATCATACTCAGTGTCTCCGTCATCACCCATTTTACCGTAGCTGACACGCAATTTTAATTGATCCACAAAAGAAAGGAAAGAAATGGATTTAAAGAGAGGCTCTTCTGATATACGCCATCCTAAGGATGCTGACGGGAAAAAACCCCATTGCTGTCCTTTTGCGAATCGAGAAGAACCGTCGTATCGGAATTGAACTTCAGCAATATAGCGATTGCCGTATGCGTAGTTTACTCTACCTATGACAGCTGAATATGCCAACTCATAAAGATCATTGATGTTCATTGACATTCCACTGGTTTGCCCTTTTTCTACACCGGCAAAAAGATAGTCGGTTGAAAAAGCCAAGTTCCGTTGAGCATAAAAATTATCTCCCTTCCATTTTTGAGTTTCAGCTCCTAAAACAGCACTTATATTATGTTCTCCAAAAGCTCTGTCGTAATTGAGAAGCACCTGTGCAAGAGTTTGCTGTTTGCTATAAAATTCTCGTTTAAGACTGCTAGGCGAACTCAGATTATAAAGTTTTTGATTGTATGTCTGAGTTAATTCATCGTAAGCGTATTGATAGTATTCTTTGCGATAAATAGTATTGTTGTTCATTTTATAATCGAAGCTATACATTGCTTTAGCTGAAAATCCTTTTAATAAAGGAGTTATTGTTCCAAAATCGTATGTGACCGAAGCTGAAGATTGAAAGTTTTTTTGCTCATATCTTCTGTAACCTGATATATCGGAAGTCATTTTAGCAACCGTGTTTTCTTCCAAGTCCAAACCTTCATAATTCAACATAGTATTTTCCGCGTCGGCATAAGCAGGATACAATACTCCTTGGCGCCAATAGTTACGAATAATATCGGTAGATGTCGAATAAGGATTGTTTTGTTTATCAAGCATTCCGCTAAGGCTAATATCGAAAGATAAACCCTTCGCAATCTTGGTTGTTATGTTTGCTCTAAGATTGGTTTTTTCGTAACTTAAATCGCCCGATTTGAAAAAACCTTCTTGGAACATATTTCCCAAGCCAATATAATATTGAGTGTTTTCGTTTCCACCGGAGATGCTAACGTCGTGTTGAGTTTGCGGAGCGTAATCCGAAAATATCAACGAGGTCCAATCAGTAGTGCGGCGAGTACCGTTTCTATATGCAGCAAAGTCTGCTTCGGTAAAAGTAAGGCTACCTCCGGTTATGCTATTCATCGATTTCTCGTTGAACAAAGTCATTGTTTGTTCCGCATTTGCCAATACAGGCATTCCCGATGGCTTTTGAATTGTGTAAGAACCGTTGTAAGTAACTTTGGCTTTATCTTCTTTCGAACCCTTTTTTGTTGTCACAAGCACAACTCCATTTGCGGCACGAACTCCGTAGATAGCTGCCGAAGCATCTTTTAGTACGGAAATGTCTTCAATATCGTTAGAGTTTAAGCGTTGAAAATCTGAAACTTCACGAGGTATTCCATCAATAACAACCAAAGGAGAACCCATGGCGCGAATGTCGAAATTGTTGTTGAAGGAACCCGGTTCTGCACTTTTTTGCCAAACGCGTACACCGGCAATTTTACCCGTCAACATGTTTTGCGGATTCTCATTTTTCGTTTTAATCATCTCGTCACCCTTAATCCCCGATACGGCTCCTGTCAGAGTAACTTTCTTTTGCGTACCGTATCCAACAACAACGACTTCGTTGAGAGCTGTACTTTCGCTCTCTTTCATCATAACATTAATCGTAGTACGACCGGCTACTTTTTCCTCAACGCTAACGAGACCTAAATATTTGAATTCTAAAATAGCATCTTCCGACACTGTGATGGAATACTTTCCGTCGATGTCGGTTATAGTTCCATGTGTAGAGTTTTTTACCAAAACACTAAGACCGATAATAGCTTCGTTGTTACTATCAGTTACAACTCCTGATACGATTTTTCCTTGCGCCCATAAAGATAAAGGCAAAATGGAAACAAGAAGTATCATCACTGTTCGAAGACACAAAGATTGCATCTTTGCTAAGCACTGTGTTTTTACCATTATTTATAAATTTAAGTTTGTTTTATTTTTCAATTTCATAACGAGCCAAATTGGCGTATTCTGCAGCAAAAGTGAAGATAAACATACTTTCAACATTGTTTTTTGATTTATCAATGTTCCAGCCGACTAATAAATTTGACGGAAGAGATTCTTTGTACAAAAACTTATCGTAGGCATAATCCAAATTGCTTTGAAAAGTAGCGATACAAACTGATGCTCCATTGAAATAGGGATAAGCATCAATATAAGAGCGCATCAATACTCCATTGAACCAATTGTTGAATCCGGAGACTTCGTAAGTGTAATAGCCTGGCACGTTAGCATCTTTTTTTGCAAAATAGGAGAAGCTGGCTCTTGTCATTTTTTCTATATCGTCCAAATAAATAGCATCTTGCGTTACGCTATACAAGTCGGAAGCGCCTGACAGCATCGTACCTGTATTGTAAGAATATGGAGGACCTACCCTATCACGTAAATTGGCATGTTTGCGATATTTACTTCCATTAATTGTTTCGTACTGAACATCACAGTTCGGATCGCAACCGCCCATCATATCGTCGTATACGCCATCCGATCTTTTTAAATAGGTTTTTTGCCACTCGTACACCGCTTTAGCGAATTTCAGGTAATATTCGCTCTTTTTCATCTGAATGGTTTTTCTCGAATAATCCGTATCAATATATCGATAAGTGATTTCGTCATTCTTATCTTTGTATATTTTATAGAGCCAAACTAAAGGACTGACCATTGGTCCGTTGCTGCAAGAGTGCTTGGTAGTATAACCCGGTCCCCATGTGATTCCACCGTATTCTTTTCCGTTGTTGTCCGGCACGCAGTCCCAGCCATCGAGCACATAGTCGGTTAAGTATTCGGCGTGTTCCAAATAGTTTGCTTCTCCTGTTACGGCATAAGCTTCCAACATTTCTCTGATCATCCATTGTTGATCGTCATATACATTTTCAACTCCTTCAACATTGGCTGAGCCTTTTGATCCGCTTCTGTTTACTCCATATACAGTCCATTCCTTTGTTTGCGTATAAGATGTCAAAGTGTATGTACCTTTGTAATAAGCTGCATTTTCATACAGTTTGCCCAAAAGCAATTTATAACGATCGAAATGCAGATTGTAGAGCTCCGAATTTCCATGTTCTTTTTGTGTTTCTAATGCATGTAGAATTGCATTTACCGCTTCAATCGAACTGGTGTACATCCAAACGCTTCCTTTTTCTTCCGAACGAGAATTTGTGTATGGATTGTAATATCGAGCCATAGCCATGCCGTCGCCCGTGAAATAATTTTTGACAGCATTATCAACAAGTGTCATTGCCCGAATGATATTTTGGCTGTCGATACTTTGTTCCGGCTCTCCTCCTGTGTT
This sequence comes from Paludibacteraceae bacterium, assembly GCA_036744815.1. Taxonomy (GTDB): domain Bacteria; phylum Bacteroidota; class Bacteroidia; order Bacteroidales; family Paludibacteraceae; genus H1. Next base: position 1,505 of record DAIOHI010000151.1, on the reverse strand, counting down.
ATCTCCATTATTACCAGAAGTGTCATCACAGGCAATCAGCATTAATAAAAGAAATAATATCGATATAAATTTATTCGTCATCTTACTGCTCTTTCTATTTCCCTTGCATGCAACAAACAATTGCATGCAAGGAAAGATTTATTTCAATTTTTAATATTTATCGAAGAAAAATGTTTGTTTTAAAATACATTCATTCTCCTTTTTGTTTTTATTTTATCATCGTCTTATATACTTTGCCATCAAGGTTTACGATATAAAAACCAGAAGGCATGGAGAAAGTTTCATTATCCAAGATTATTTTCGATAAATATAATTTTCCGCAAGCATCATATATCATCGCATTGCCTTTATGATTTATCGTTAATAATCCTTTTGCGGGAGAATAAGCATTAGTTGCATCTAAGGACAAATCAGCGCCGCTGCTTGTCGGGTTTCCACCGTTTTGCAAAGTCACGCTGTAAAAAGCTATTTTGTTTTCGTCTGAATTTACCTCGCCTTTATGAACACTGATTGCAATAATAACATTGTTGCCGTTGAATTGAGATAAGTCATAAACAAATGAAGCGTATGAATCCGGATTACCTGCTCCACCGTTATCGTGTTTGAACTTCCAACAGTTGTTTTCGGCAGCAGCTGCATCTTGAGCTGTATTTGATTTTGGCGATAAGTAAGTAACTGTGCCATCCTCTTTTATAGCCGTGACTTTAAAGAAAGTGTAGTTACTACTGCTAAATGTACGAGTTTTTAAAACCATTTCGTCGTTGTTGGACGTGATGGCAAACTTCGCATACAAATAGGATTCGGGAAGCAAAGTGTTAACTGGAGTATTACCTCTGGTTTTGATAAGATAACCTTCGCTAGGGAAGACTTCCACGTCCTTAAACAAAGGAACCAAAGACCATTGAGATGCGATATGATCTACGGTACGCCATGAATGGTAAGCTGCTTGATAACTATCACGGCTTCCGCTTGTAGGACTGATACCAGTGAAAGTTTGTTTAGCATTAGGCATCGTGGAACGAATCATCCCTTGTGTCAGTTTCCAACCAGTCAATTCTGTCGGTTCGCTCCCCGGCAACCAATTCCAATCGGTAACATTTTGATCGGCAAAACGAATAGCGCGCAAAACAAGTTGTTTCCAATAATCACCTGTTTGTGCTCTGTAAATTCCAATAGCGATAACAACTTCTTTTCCAACGTAGTCGCTTAAATCGAAATGGAAATCCGCATAATTTTCCGAAGCATAAGTTTGATTTGTTCCAATTTTTATGGCTGTTGGTGTTGTGGCAGAGAGATCAACGACTTGAACGCCAAAATAAGCCGGAGCTTCGGTTGTAGCAGCATGTGTACGGATTCTTAACGACATAATTTTATTGTCAGCCGTAATTTTTTTACTTCCATATACGAAAGAATCGAACTTATCCAAATCAGCAGGATTTGTTCTATCCGCTTCATCGTTTCTAGTCCTAAGGGTTGTTCCTTCGTTTTGTTCCTCCCAATTACCA
>DAIOHI010000150.1:0-6414 GCA_036744815.1 Paludibacteraceae bacterium | reverse complement strand
ATTTGATGAACGCGATCGAGAAGTGGGCTGCCGACGAATTCCGCAGCACCAACGGACAGATATTATACATCCTCGACCAAGCACTTCGCAAAAGTGGACGACTTCCTAAAAAAGGAAAAAAAGAATAAATCCTTATATCACCACCAACAAAGTCACTACAGAAATTAGTAGCCAAAGCACGACACCGAGCAATACCGGCTTCAGCCCAACAGCTTTAATTGCAGTTATCGAAAGGCTGCTTCCGATTAGAAACAAAGTCATCGAAAGGAATTTGTGCGACAGAAAAGATATCACATTCAGTAAAACAGCAGGAATATTCAAGTAAGTATTTAAAATCATTGCCAGCACAAAAAGGAGTATAAACCATGGAATCGAAATTTTAGCTCCGCCACTTTTCCTAAACAAAAAACTCGACACAAGCGACAAAGGGATAATCCACAAAGCACGAGTAAGTTTTACGGTTGTAGCAGTAACAAGCGCCTCCGGACCATAAGTCGCCCCTGCTCCTACCACCGAACTCGTATCATGAATCGCTATAGCTGCCCAGAGTCCGAAGTTTTCCTGCGAAAGTTCTAAAGTATGTCCTATAATTGGAAAAACGAATAAGGCAACAGCATTCAGAATAAAAATCACTGCCAGCGACATAGATGTTTGATTATTATCAGCGTCGATAACCGATGAAACCGCAGCTATGGCACTTCCTCCGCAAATAGCTGTTCCCGACGAAATAAGATAAGCCATTTTCGAGTCCAACTTCATCCATCGTCCTAAAAAATATCCGATCAGCAACACGCCGCTTACCGACACAATGGTAAACAACATTCCCTCCTTGCCCGATTGAAGCGACTGCTGAAGATTCATCCCAAAACCAAGCCCGACGACGGCAATCTGCAAAAGATATTTCGATACTTTTTTGCTGAATTTAGGATAAGGATTGGTAAAAACAAGAGCGAAAACAACGCCGATCAGCAAGGCTATAGCAGGAGACACAAACGCCGAAACAATGAACAAAGCGATAAATAGATAAGCTGGCATGACAAATTTTTGTCGCAAAGTTACAGCCAATTTCAATAGATTATTCTTCTTTAGTTAAAAAATATTTGAGTTTTTTTTTACCAGCTATAATCGTATTTATTCATTCTGAAAAGGGAAATGGTCGATTTTTTCATCCTATTCGTCGGGATATATCGTCTGTTTAACGATTTTCTCTTCATTATATGCTCTCGTCGTTATACTTTTGTATCACTTTCCTTAAATCAAATATTTATTCGGTAAAATCGTGCTCAAAAAATCGGATAAATAAACTTTAAAATTACCAAAGTTTATTTTCAAAAAGCAATAATCATCTATTAACAAGGAAATTAAATTGAAATATCAGAAACTTACTCCTGAAAAAAGTATAAAATATTCTTTGCTAAGTATTTTTTGATGTACTTTTGTGCAATTTTATTCCGAACAGATTATGGAAAGGCAAAAACTACAAATAATTCAGGCTGCATCGAAGTTTTTCAGACAGCAGGGCATACGTCGTGTGTCGATTGACGACATCTGCGGAGAGTTGCGCATTTCGAAAAAAACTTTCTATGATTATTTTGCTCAAAAGGAAGATTTGGTTGATGCTTTTATCGAATACGAAAATAAGGCATTTATGGAAAAAGTGGAGAAATCGCTTCGAAACAAAAATGCCATTGATTCGTTATTAATCATCAACAAGGAAATGATAAAATTTCATGAAAGGATGCCGGATCTTACCCATGCCGATGTAGAAAAATATTATCCGAAAATATTTGAAAAACACCGGATCAAAAATGCAGAATTGGCTTACCATGGTTTTATGGAAAATCTGACAAAAGGCATTGAGGAAGGTTATTATAGAAACAATCTGGATGTGGAGTTGTTTTCAACACTTTATATGTTGAGTCAGAACAATAATCATTACCAACTGCTTTTCGATAAATTTCCAAAAAAACGGGTATTCGATTTTTTTTTCGATTTATCCATACAAATGATCGTGAGCGAAAAAGGATTAAAATACATTGAAGAAAATTATAGGAACAAAGGTTAATTTAAGTATAAATAAAATTATAAAAAGAAAGATTGTGAAAAAGATTCAACAAACAGTTGTAGTGATGTTGCTTTCGGCATTTTTGCCTATTGCCAACTTACACGCGCAGGCATCAAGCACAGCGCAAACATCTGACACCCTGTCATTGACTCTCGAACAAGCGCTCGAAATTGCATTGAGCGAGAGTCCGACGATAAAAATCGCCGACAAAGAAATACAACGTGTCAATTATGCTCGTCAGGAACGAGTTGGCGGCTTATTACCAAACGTTTCACTATCGGGAGCTTATCAGCGAGCATTGAAAAAGCAACGTATGGTTTTCGATATCCCGGGCATGCCTTCCAATCCTGAAGGATTTGAGGTTGGACAAGACAATACATTTACCGGTGGAGTTTCGGCAAGTTTGCCCATCATCGCGCCCGCACTTTGGTCAACGCTTAACTTAAGCGAATTAGATCTAGAACTAGCAAACGAGTCGGCTCGTTCGTCAAAATTGTCGCTTGTAAATCAAGTAACAAAAGCTTATTACAACGTTTTACTGGCTCAGGATTCTTACGATGTAATCCATCGCAGCTACGACAACACGCAGGTAAACGCGAAAATAGCCGAAAGCAAATACAAACAAGGAACTTTGTCGGAATTTGAATGGATTCGCGCCGATGTTCAAGCACGTAATGCGAGAACCAATTTAGTTTCTGCCGAAAGTGCCGTAAATTTATCTATTCTTCAGCTAAAAATGTTGATGGGAATTGATATGGAAACCGGAGTTGACGTGCAAGGAAAACTAAGCGATTTTCATCAAAGTATCTACGATGATGTTTTGTCGTCAAATTCGGCTTCTTCGCTTAACAGCAACTCGGATTTGAAGCAATTCGACATTCAATCGAAGCAATTGGAACAATCGCGCAAAATCAATTTGGCTAGCGCATTGCCGACTTTAGCTGCAAGCATTAATTATCAATACATGTCGATGGTAAACGACGATAAAACCTTTACAGAAAATCATATTTGGTTTCCCACTTCTACTTTGGGAGTTTCGCTTTCCATTCCTCTGTTTCAGGGAGGTTCGAAGTATTTGAAAAACAAACAAATCAAAATCCAACAAGAAGAATTGGTTTATCAGCGCGAAAACATCCAACGAGGACTCGAACTGCAAGTTACTTCCTTTTTGGACAATATGAAAAAAGCGGTTGAAAAAAGCGAATCGAACAAAGACGGCGTTCGTCAAGCGGAAAAAGCACTGACTATTTCTCAAAAAATGTACGAAGTAGGGATGGCAACTTTCCTCGATGTGAGCAATGCCGAATTGCTTTATATTCAAGCCGGCTTAGCATACAATCAATCTATTTACGAATACTTATCGGCTAAAACCGATCTCGAAAAAATTCTGGGAAGAGAATATTAGTTTCAAATTTCAAGATTTCTAATTTCAAAAATTAATAAAATAACAAATTATATTTTCAATGAAAAAGAATTTATTTATAGGAACAGCATTCCTGATACTTATTGCCGGCATGATTTCCTGCGGCGGCTCTCAAGAAGGTGGAAAAACGAGCGAAAATGACAGCATACAAGCATCAACGCCCAAAGTACGCGTGGCGGATGTTGTGGCTCGCGATGTAGATCAAAACGTGAGTTTCACGGCTACGGTTGAGCCTGAAATTAAAAACAGCATTGCTCCAATGGCGCCAACACGTATCCGCAACATATTTGTGGAAGTGGGTGATAAAGTAAGCAAAGGACAGCGCTTAGTGCAAATGGACGATATCAATCTTTCGAATCTCGAAACACAATTGGCAAATTTACGCGAAACTTACCGTCGTATATCGGAATTGTTTGCCGTAGGTGGTGCGTCGCAACAAGATTTGGATAATGCGAAAATGCAATTGGATGTTTCCGAAACTAATTTGAAAAATTTACGCGAAAACACTTATTTGATAAGCCCTATCACGGGAGTTGTTACTGCCCGCAACTACGACAACGGCGATATGTTCAACGGACAAGTTCCCGTTCTTACCGTTATGCAGGTGAATCCCGTAAAGCTGAAAATCAACATCTCGGAAAGCTATTTCAACAAAGTAAAAAAAGGAATGAAAGTAGATGTTGGTTTCGACGTATATAAAGACGAAAAATTCAACGCTACGGTAAGTCTTATTTATCCTACTATCGATCCTAATTCGCGTACTTTTACCGCCGAAATTAAAATGACTAACAACTCCGACAAAATCCGTCCGGGTATGTTCGGACGCGTTTCGGTTAACTTCGGAACTGAGAATCGTGTAGTTATTTCCGACCGTGCTATCGTAAAGCAACCGGGATCTGCCGTTCGCTACGTTTATTTGTATAAAGACGGAAAAGCGCAATATCAGGAAGTAAATCTCGGAATCCGTCTTGGCGACGAATACGAAATTCTATCAGGTTTGAATAACGGAGACAAAATCATTGTAGCCGGACAAAGCAAGCTTTCGGATGGCGACGAAGTAACAGTAATCGAATAATCAGTCATTTGAAAAAGTACAATTGCATATAACAATTGTAAATCGTAAATAATAAAATCGTAAATAATATAATATGAGTATATACGAAACCTCCGTGAAGAAACCGATTACCACCGCATTGATATTTATTGCGGTTGTGATTTTAGGTTTCTTCTCTTTCCAACGCTTGCCTATTGACCTCTATCCCAACATTGAGGTAAATATGTTGATGGTAATGACTACCTATCAGGGAGCCAGTGCTGCGGATATCGAAACGAACGTTACGCGCCCCTTAGAGAATACGCTCAATACGGTGGCAAACTTGAAGAATATTTCTTCTTCATCAAAAGAAAACACATCCATTATTACACTCGAATTTGAATACGGAGAAGATATTGACGTACTAACCAACGATGTGCGGGATAAATTGGAGTTAGTAAAATCCTATCTTCCCGAAGGATCTTCCAATCCGCTTATCTTTAAGTTTAGTACCGATATGATTCCTATTTTAATTATATCGGCTGAAGCAAAAGAAAGTTTGCCCGGACTGTACAAAATTCTTGACGATAACGTAGCCAATTCTTTGGCACGTATCAAAGGAGTGGGTACGGTTTCTATTTCGGGAGCTCCCGAACGCGAAATTCAGGTTTATGTAGATCCGAATAAATTGGAAGCTTACAGTCTGACCGTTGAAGGAATTTCGCAAGCCATCATGATGGAAAACCGCAACACACCTGCCGGAACAGTAGATGTGGGAAGCGATTCCTATTCGCTCCGCGTAAGAGGCGAATTTGCTGAAGTAAAAGAACTCAATGACGTTGTTGTAGGAAATTACAACGGAAAAACCATTTTCCTTTCCGATGTAGCTTCGATACGCGATGGCGGACAAGAACGCATGCAGGAATCTTACACCGACGAGATACAAGGAGCAACCATTGTTGTACAAAAACAATCGGGAGCTAATACGGTACAAATTACCGAAGCCATCAAAAAAGAATTATCCAAAATAGAAGAAAATCTTCCAAGTGATATTAAGCTAAAGATCATTACCGACTCGTCGGACAACATCAAGAATACAATATCAAGTTTGGAAGAAACGGTTATTTTTGCCTTTATCTTCGTAATGATTGTGGTATTCCTCTTCCTTGGTCGTTGGCGTGCCACGGTTATCATTATGGTAACAATACCTATTTCGCTTGTGTCGGCTTTCATCTACCTCTTTGGTACAGGAGGCTCGCTCAACATTATCTCCATGAGTGGTTTGATTATCGCTATCGGTCTGGTGGTGGATGATGCCATTGTGGTACTCGAAAACATTACCACGCACATTGAGCGGGGAAGCGATCCACGCAGTGCCGCGGTGCTGGGAACCAATGAGGTGGCGCTTGCCGTTATGGCATCTACGCTGACGCTTATTGCCGTGTTCCTTCCATTTACTATGGTGCCCGGTATGGCAGGTATGATGTTCAAGCAATTGGGATGGATGGTTACCATCATGATTACCATGTCGCTTATCGCGGCTATTACCCTTACGCCGATGATGACTTCACGCATGTTGCGTAAAGACATGAAACGCAGCAAAGCATTCAACTTGCTTTACGGACCTATCGAACGTGGACTTACAAAATTGGATACGGCTTATGCCCGACTTATCAATTGGGGGGTGCGCCATCGTGCACTAATTATAGTATCGGCTGTAGTTATTTTTATTGGTGGAATGCTCCCGGTAGCCTTCCTTGGCTTCGAAAGCATGCCCGCTTCGGACAACTCGCGTATCTCGGCTACGGTTGAACTACCGGTGGGTACACGCATGGAAATTTCGCGTGAATTATCATTGAAATTATCCGAAGATTGGAAAAAGAAATATCCTGA
>DAIOHI010000149.1:0-6442 GCA_036744815.1 Paludibacteraceae bacterium | reverse complement strand
GGATATTTTGCTTATAGATTAGAAGAGCTTGTATGTTACAGGTCAGGAGACCCGCGCCGGTCAGAAGCTCTAATTTTTTTGTATTCCCCTTGTTACTTGCTTGATACTTTCTTTAAAAGCAAAGATTTATTTGTATATTTGCACAGTCATCATTCGAAATAAAACATGTTAATTTACATTTTAATAACTCTCCTTTTCGTTTTTCTTAATGGTTTTTTTGTGGCAGCCGAGTTTGCTATTGTTAAAGTACGCTCGTCTCAACTCGAATTAAAAGCGCAAGCCGGAAACCGGGCTGCAATCCTCTCCAAACATATAGTAGAACATCTCGACGCCTATTTGGCTGCAACGCAATTGGGTATTACGCTCGCTTCGCTGGCTTTAGGTTGGATTGGCGAGCCGGTGGTGTCTAAGTTGATTATCGGACTGATGGAATTGTTCAACGTAAATATCAGCGAAACGCTTGCGCATGCCATTTCGCTTCCCGTCGCCTTTGTTATTATTACCATATTGCATATCGTCTTCGGAGAATTGGCTCCTAAATCCCTTGCTATTCAACGTTCGGAACAAACGACGCTTATTATAGCTTATCCTCTGCAAGCTTTTTACTGGATTTGCCGTCCGATTATTTGGGCGTTGAACGGACTTGCTAATTTCTTGCTTAAGCTGGTGGGTTTGCATTCCGTTTCAGAACAAGAAGCTTACAGCAGCGACGAGTTGAAATATCTGATCGATCAAGCGAAAGAACAGACCGAAGGAAGTAATGCCGCAGAGGATACGAAATACGATATTATAAAAAATGCTTTTGAGTTTTCGGAACGAACCGCTCGCCAAATTATGGTGCCGCGTACTCAAATGGTAGCTATTGATATAAACGATTACGACGAAAAAACGATTGAACACGTTATCGAGGAGAGCTTTTCGCGCATACCTTGTTATGAAGACAGCGTAGATAATATTGTGGGAATCGTTTATTTAAAAGATATTCTTAAAAGTCTTCGGACGGATAATACAGTTGATGTTAAACCTCTTATACGTCCGGTCTTGTTTATTCCGGAGACGAAACGTATTTTCCAACAATTGAAAGAATTTCAGATAAAAAGGCAGCAGATTGCCATTGTTCTTAATGAATATGGCGGTGTGGAAGGTATTATTACGATGGAAGATATTCTGGAAGAATTGGTGGGGGAAATACAAGACGAATCGGATAATGAAAATCCTTTTGTCGAGAAAACGGGCGACAAAACCTATTCCATTATTGCCACATCGGCTATTAGCGATATAAATAATGAGTTGCCGCACTTTATTGATAAAGAAAAGCAGTACGATACACTTGCCGGTTATTTGATTGACAAATTCGGACGGATTCCCAATATCAACGAAAAACTTCAATCGGAAGGTTATGAATTTACTATTCTAAATAAAAATAAGACTTCTATTGTGCTGGTTCAAGCAGAAGATTTAGTCGTAATAGCGGAAGAAATATCTGACGAGGAAAACGAATAAAGTTCTTTTTTAACGCCTTATGAAATGGAAAATAACGAACTTGCATTCGATTTTGCGCAATATACCAATCGCAGTCTTTTTCTGACAGGAAAAGCAGGAACTGGAAAAACGACATTCCTCCATCATTTAAAATCGTCGGCATATAAGCAAATAGCAGTTGTGGCGCCAACCGGAGTTGCAGCCGTAAATGCCGGTGGTACGACTATGCATTCGTTTTTCCAATTGCCCTTCACTCCATTTATCCCGACTCCCGAAGGACGGAAAGATCTAATCGGCAAGATGAAAATGCAGGAGCATCGCCGCCGCGTGCTTCGTGAACTGGAACTGCTTGTTATTGATGAAATAAGTATGGTTCGCGCCGATTTGCTGGATGCTGTTGATACTGTGCTGCGGCATTTTCGCTATCGAAACAATGAGCCTTTCGGAGGTGTGCAGGTGATTTATATCGGCGATATGTATCAACTTTCGCCTGTTGTGACGGATGAAGAATGGCGTATGCTTTCGCAGTATTATTCGGGTCCGTATTTCTTTCACAGCCATGCGGTAATGCAGCAACCGCCCGTTTATATCGAATTTGAGAAAATATATCGTCAAACGAATGCGGATTTTATTCAAGTGCTGAACGAAATTCGAAACGATTGTTTGACAGCCGAAAGTCTGCAATTGCTTGAGCGGCGTTACAATCCAAGCTTTGTGCCTCCTGCCGACGATAGTTATATTACGCTTACAACGCACAACTATAAAGCCGACCGCATTAACGCGGAAGAATTATCCAAAATAGACGGAAAAGTATTCCGTTTCGAAGCTAAAGTAGAAGGAGATTATCCCGAAAAAAGCCAACCGACAGAAAGAGAGTTGGAGTTGAAAATCGGAGCAAAAGTGATGTTTCTCAGAAATGATACGGAACAGCCTCGTCGTTATTATAATGGGAAAATCGGAGTAGTGGAAGATGTTGCAGATGATTCAATAATTGTGCGTTGCATTGATGGTGACGAAACGATTGAGTTGGAGCGCGCGGCATGGGAAAATATCCGTTATAGCGCGAACGCGGACACGAAGCAGATTGAAGAAGAGGTTCTTGGTAGTTTCATTCAATTTCCGTTGCGTTTGGCTTGGGCTATTACCATTCATAAAAGTCAAGGATTAACTTTTGATAAAGCTGTGATAGATGCCGGAGATGCTTTTGCTGCCGGACAGGTTTACGTGGCTTTGAGTCGATGCCGCAGTCTGGATGGCTTGGTGTTGTTAAGTAAAATTAATCCGCAATCTATTCAGAATCACCATCAAATTGTAGAGCATCAGCAAAATAAAGTTCCGGTTGATGTTTTGACAAATGAATTGAGCGTTTCGCGCGATTTATATAAAAAGCAGATGTTGTTATCGCTATTTAATTTTAATAGCATCAACGAGCAATCGAAACAATTCCTTAAGCAAACAAAAGAAGTTGAATCGTCTTTTAATGATGAAACAATGCCTTTTTTGGAAAACATCCAACAACAAGTACAGCTTATCGATGAAGTTGCCAGGAAGTTTCAGCAACAGCTTTTTTCGATATTCAACGTCGATTTAGTTGATGAAGATTTTCTGCAAAGCCGTTTGAAAGCAGCAAGTGATTTTTTTCGTGAGAAAATCGGTAATCTAATAGAAACTTTGCGGCAGTCGCCGGCATCTACCGACAGTAGAACTAAGGCTGCCGCCTATAATACCGAGATGCAAATATTGTTTTCCGAAATGGCATTGAAGTGTCATATAATCAGTAAAATGCCCGAAAATATAAGTGCAGAGTATTATTTCGAATTGAGAAATACCTTTATGCAGCCTTCATTTAATGTCAGCGCTTATGCGAAAACCCCAAGCGAGAAACTAAAGCCGACATTCCCTGATTTGTATTACAAGCTGTTGAATGAGCGGAATCGTCTTTGCGAACCGCAAGATCTTCCTATTTACTTGGTTGCAGGAAGCGCAACAGTTTACGAAATGGCAGAATATTTGCCTCAAAATGAAAAAGAGTTGTTGGAAATAAGTGGTTTCGGACCCGCAAAAGTAGAAAAATACGGAAAACCGTTTTTAGATATTATTACCGAATATTGTCAAAGGAACGATCTTTCGTCGCGCATCGACCAAAAAGAAAGCAAGCGCAAGAAGAAAGAGCCGAAAGAGAAAAAAGAAAAGAAAGCGAAAGGAGAAACCTATCGCATATCCTTGGAATTGTTTAAGTCGGGTAAAAGCATCGAAGAAATAGCGGAAGCGCGTAATTTGGCTGTTTCCACCGTTGCTGGACATTTAACTCGTTTCGTTCAATCGGGCGAAATTCCGATTTCTTCCTTCGTAACTGAAAAGCAATGCGCTCTTGCCGAAAAATTGCTTGAAAATACAGATGAAGCAGGTTCTGTATATCGAGCTCTCAGCGAAAAATTTACCAATATAGAAATTACTATGATTTTGGCGTGGATTAGAGGACGTCAAAAATAGTTCGGAATAATTATTCTTTCGATTGAATCCGAAAAGCAGAGTTTTTCTCCGTATTATCCTAAGGATTAATTTGTCCATTCATTATTAGTGAAATGTCGTAAAAACTAAATAACTTGCGTTTTTTGTGGTAACAAACTTTCAGTTCTTTAGTTTTATTCATAAAATCAATTCGAATTTTAAAAATCGACAATTTTCACGCTTAAATACCTGAAAATAAGTTTCTTTAAATTAAAGAAATTTTTCTTTAATCCCTTGCTTTTTCAAATAAAAAGATGGATATTTACATTGTGAAACGTAAGTGTTTCTCACTTTGTTAAGTCTATGACATAATAAATTGATATATAAATATTTATACAAACAACTATACAAATAAAACTATCTAGGAAATGAAAGAAATCAAATTCAGTCTTGTGTATCGCGACATGTGGCAATCGTCCGGAAAATACGTGCCGCGTAAAGACCAATTGGCGAAAATTGCACCTGTTATTATTGAAATGGGATGTTTTTCTCGTGTCGAAACTAATGGCGGTGCTTCGGAGCAAGTAAATTTGTTGTACGGTGAAAATCCAAACGATTCGGTTCGCGCGTTTACAAAACCGTTTAACGAAGTAGGAATTCAAACGCATATGCTCGATCGTGGTTTGAACGGTTTGCGCATGAATCCGGTTCCTGCCGATGTACGCGAATTGATGTACAAAGTAAAAAAAGCGCAAGGAGTAGATATTACTCGTATTTTCTGCGGTTTGAATGATGTTCGCAATATAATTCCTTCTATTCGTTGGGCTAAAGCTGCCGGAATGATAGCGCAAGGGACGCTTTGTATCACATATTCGGAAATTCATACGGCGGAATATTACATCAATATGGCTGAAGAGCTTATTGCTGCCGGAGCCGACGAAATCTGTCTGAAAGATATGGCGGGTATTGGTCGACCGGTAATGCTCGGCAAGATTGTAAAAGCTATTAAAACAACACATCCCAATATTATTGTACAATATCATGGTCATACCGGACCTGGTTTTTCTGTAGCATCAATGTTGGAAGTTGCCAAAGCTGGCGTTGATTATTTGGATTGTGCCATCGAACCGCTTGCATGGGGTATGGTTCATCCCGATGTGCTGACCATTCAGGCTATGTTGAAGGATGCCGGATTTAAAGTTCCTGAAATCAACATGAAGGCTTATATGGAAGCTCGTGCATTGACTCAAAGTTTTGTGGATGATTTCTTGGGCTACTTTATCGACGATCGGAATAAATTTATGACCGGTTTATTAATCGGATGCGGATTGCCCGGAGGTATGATGGGTTCGCTTATGGCGGATTTGAAAGGTGTTCACGCAGCTATTAATACTAACTTGAAAGCTCAAGGAAAAGCAGAATTGTCGGAAGATGAATTGCTTGTTCAATTGTTTGACGAAGTGAAATATATTTGGCCTAAATTAGGTAATCCTCCATTGGTAACACCGTTTAGTCAGTATGTGAAGAATATAGCGCTTATGAATATTTTCACAATGAGTAAAGGGGGCAAGCGTTACGAAATGATTGATAAAAGCTCGTGGGATATGATTTTGGGGAAAGCCGGAAAATTGCCGGGCAAGTTAGATAAGGAAATTGTTGAGTTGGCTAAAAAGAATAAATTTGAATTTTTCGAAGGAAATCCACAAGATAATTATCCGAACGAATTGCCTCGTTTTATTAAAGAAATGGAAGAGCTTGGCTGGGATAGAGGTAAGGACGATGAAGAACTCTTCGAATTTGCCATGCACGAAAAGCAATACCGCGAATATAAATCGGGCGAAGCCAAAAAACGTTTCAACAAAGAGCTTGAAGATGCTATCGCTGCAAAATACAAAACAGAAAATGTGGTTCTTCCTAATGGACTTCCAATGAAATACAAAGATGCCGAGCCGATTGAAGCTCCTGTCAGCGGACGTATATTGTGGGATCTTGATTTCGACGATCGTTCGAGCGAACCGGTACATGGAAAGTTGATAAAAAAATCGCAACATCTATGCAGCATTCAGGCTAATTTTGGTTTGGAGCATATTGATAGCTTCTGGACCGGACGTGTTGTTGGTGTAGAAAAACATCAGGGCGACTTGGTGAAGAAAGGCGAAGTAATTGCTTATATAGAAAAAGAAGTGAAATAGATTTCATAATTTAGAGCTATAAAAATCCTGTATCCTTTTGGATACAGGATTTTTTTGTGCCTCTTTTACTCGAAATAATTAGTTGTAGGATATAAAATTATTAGCTAAAATAATGATAAGTTTTTTTGGATGATAAGACAAAATGCATGCTTTTCGTTAAAAAACAGATCTTTTTTCTTCTAATTATAAAATAAAGCATCAAAAATATGTAATTTTGCGAATAATATTTGATTTTTGAAAAATCGAATAAATGTTGTTTTCGTCTCTATTAAGTATATAGTTAAATAAAGGTGTTTTTATGTTCGAAGGTTTATTTA
>DAIOHI010000148.1:2880-6480 GCA_036744815.1 Paludibacteraceae bacterium | reverse complement strand
AATGTACTTTAAAAATGTTAGATGATCATTAAGACGGGATACTGTGTGTTTTTTCAGATTTTAGATCTTAGATTCCAGATTTTAGATTTAAAATTATTTGTTAAAGAAAAACAGAAAATTCTTTGCGTTTTAACATTTTTGTGATAATATTGTGCCTATTATAAGAGTTGTGCGGCATAGCATTAAAATACAGCTTCCCAATGAAATATCCTGAAAAATTAAAACCAAATTCTATCGAGTTTTTTGAAATTAATGAACAAAAAATTTCAGTTCCAAAATGCAAAATTGAGTTTGAAAAATGGACTGGAGTTCCATTAAAAAATACTTTTGGAGGGAAACCTTGCGTGAATTTTAATAACACCGGGATGTTTGCCGAATTAGCATTAATGAATTTATTTGTGGCTGAAAATTGGAATGCAAGATGGGTTGAAACTTATGGGAAGCCGAAATTAAAACCAATTCATTTAACAGAATGGGACGAAAATGGATTTAAAAATCAAATTCACAATGCAATTGATGACGAGAAAATTCAAAACATACTAAATGAAATTGCAAAAATTAATGATAATAATTTTAGTGGAATATGGGACGTCGTAGCGTGGAAAAATGAAAATTTAATATTTGCAGAAAGCAAAAGACATAAAAAAGATTTTATCCAATCAACCCAAAACAAATGGCTAAAATCTGCTTTTAAGTTTGGATTAACAGAAGATAATTTCTTGATGGTAGAATGGAATTTTAAAGAATAATAGAAATTGGCAGCGTCGCTAGCGCAGACCCTGTGTGTTGCTCAGCAGAGCAATAAATTTATAGTAGAGCTATTGATTATGGCAGAGAGAAAGGATTACTGGATATTATTATAATAGAATAAATACTTGCTTTTCAAGCAAGGCACAGGTAAATACCTGCGCCAGCGGGAGGCATTAAAAAAGAAGGAAAATGAAAAATATAATCAAAGCACTAAGTATTATAACTTTCCTTTCGGCAAGCATAACGGTTGCAAGCATTTTTTACGAAGGAATGGTATTGGAATGGTTTTCATATGTAAGAAGTTCAATTCTTATCACCGATATTCTCTTTTTAATAGCCACTCTTTCCGGAGTAATTTATTATAGAAACAATAAAATACTATTTTATGCTCACTTGATCTCGGTACTTGTGATTTTACTTGGTGTCATTGTTATTTTGATTTTTGGCAAAAACATTCCCAAAGTTTTGTTCACATTGTGGGAATTTTACATTCTATATTTTTACGGAGTCGTTGTTTGTAAAAAAATATGGAAAAAACAGTAGATATCAAATTACGGAAATTTGTAAGGCAACAAAAGGGCAAAACAGCAATTGCAAACGGGCACTTGCGGGAGGAGAAAACAACAGATACCAATTATTGAAATGAAAGACTTAAACCGCTACGTTGACATCTACAAAGAACAACTTGCCAAAGGCGACATTCAAGAAGCATACGTTGGACTAGTAAAATATGTAACCCGACTTAGAACAACGTTATCCAAAACTCTTTCCGAAAAATATTCGTTTGGAAATCTTTTTCAGGGTTATATGGATTATACCTATTTCTATTACTCAAATGACTTTTTAAGAAAGAGAAAGTTGAAAATGGGACTTGTCTTGAACCATTCAAAGATTCAGTTTGAAATTTGGTTGTTAGGACAGACAATTCCAATTCAAGAACAATATTGGCAGTATCTCAAAACGACTAAATGGAATATAGGCAGAACAAGCAAACCCCGATATTCCATTCTCGAAACAGTGCTGATTGACAATCCAAATTTCAACGATTTGGAAAAGCTTTCAAAACAGATTGAAGATAAATTAGTGCTTGTGACAGGTGAGATAACACAAGACATAAAAACAAGTAAACTGAACAAACAAACCTAACAAGTGCTTTGGCATCAAGCTCGTGAATGTTGGATTTTGGAGTTTTATCTCCCGCTCTGGGCGTTAGGTGCATCAGTTGAAAAAGTAGAAAAGAATGAAGATAAAGCGTTGGATATATTTATTAATCGGATTACTTTTATTGAGTTTCATTGGTATTCATTTTTTTAAGAGAACCAACTTTAACAATGATTTCTACATTGGAGAAAAAATTGATAGTTTAAATGGCGTTTTTGTGTATTATAACGGAGGAGTTGATAATGTGTCAGGACGAAATATTACAGCAGATGGTTATAATATAGGCTTAAAGTATCAATGTGTTGAATTTGTAAAGCGATATTATTACGAAAAATTGAAACATAAAATGCCAGATAGTTATGGACATGCAAAGGACTTTTTCGATAAAAAACTGTCAGATGGGCAAAGAAATAAACAAAGAAATTTAACTCAATATACTAATTCAAGTAACACCAAGCCAAAAGTCGATGACCTTATCATTTTTGATGGAACAATTTCCAATAAATACGGACATGTTGCAATAATTTCGAGAGTAACAGATAAAGAAATTGAGATTATACAACAAAATCCTGGACCATTTAGTAAATCAAGAAAAACGTTTTCACTTGATAATAAAAATGGAAAATGGAAAATAAATAATGAACGAATATTAGGCTGGTTAAGTAAACCTTAAATTGAAAGAAACCGAATGCACAACAAACGATTTTGTGTCAGGCTCGCAGAAAGGGAGCTTTACATCCCGCTCTTGGCGTTCGTCTCGATTGATTAATTTTATAAGAAAATGAGAATAGAGTTTGAAAAAATAGAAAGTAATTATCCTTATAATTTACTTCTGATTGCAGACGAAACAATTGAAGGAATTAATAAATATATTTTCGATTCAAGTGTTTATATTGCTAAAACAGAAAAAGAAGAAGTTGGTGTATTTTGCCTATTGCCTCGCGATGAAGATACGATAGAAATAATGAATATTGCGATTTTGGAGGAAATGCAAAACAATGGAATCGGAAGTCGTTTATTGAGCGAAATAGAAAGAATCGCTCGAAAAGAGAAGTATAAAACAATAATCGTTGGAACGGCAGACTGTGGATTGAAGCAGATTAATTTTTATGAGAAAAACGGTTACATTCAATATGACTTGAAAAAAAATTATTTTTTAGAGATTTATAATGAACCGATTTTTGAAAATGGAATTATGCTTAAAGATATGATTATGTTAAGGAAGAATATAATAAGTGATTGAAACGGAAAATGCACTACTGCCAACAAGCAGTTTGGCGTCAGGCTCGCTGAGGTGCGGTTTTGGAGCTTTGTCTCCTGCGCCCGTCGAAGCGGATTTGTAATCCGTCTCCTTTAATAACATTAGGATTTATAATCCGACTAAAAAGAAAGATTCTTTATCCTTCCCCCTGAAAGGACAGCAAAGTTCAAGCGGCGAAACAGCCATATTGATTATTTTCTTATTTTTTGCTAAGTTTGCAAGCAAAATAATCTAAGTAAATGAAAGTAGGATTAATTCAACAATCGAACAGCGCCGATACTCAGGCGAATATTGCCAAATTAGAGAGGAATATCCGCCATTGCGCGTCGGAAGGCGCGGAGCTTATCCTATTGCAGGAGCTGCACAACGGCTTGTATTTTTGCCAAACGGAAGATCCTACCGTATTCGACCAAGCCGAAACAATTCCG
>DAIOHI010000148.1:0-2870 GCA_036744815.1 Paludibacteraceae bacterium | reverse complement strand
CACCGATTTCTTTGGCAAGTTGGCAAAGGAGTTGAAAGTTGTGATCGTTCTTTCATTATTCGAAAAACGTGCCGCTGGACTTTATCATAACACGGCAGTGGTATTGGAAAAGGACGGAACGATTGCCGGAAAATACCGCAAGATGCATATTCCCGACGATCCGGCTTATTACGAAAAATTCTACTTCACTCCGGGCGACTTGGGTTTTGAGCCTATCGAAACTTCTGTCGGCAAACTCGGCGTATTGGTTTGTTGGGATCAATGGTATCCCGAAGCCGCACGACTAATGGCAATGGCAGGAGCCGAAATCTTAATTTATCCTACGGCAATCGGTTGGGAAAGCAGCGATTCCAACGAGGAAAAAGAACGCCAGCTCAATGCTTGGATTATTTCGCAGCGAGGACATGCCGTAGCAAACGGATTGAATGTGCTATCCTGCAACCGCGTGGGTTACGAAGCCGATCCTTCGGGCGTAACTAAAGGAATTCAGTTTTGGGGAAATACTTTTGCAGCAGGTCCGCAAGGCGAAATCATCGCTCAAACTTCCAACTCGGAAGAAAGCAATCTGATTGTGGATATTGACTTAAAACGTTCGGAAGCCGTGCGCCGTATGTGGCCCTTCTTCCGTGACCGACGTATCGATGCTTTCGACGATTTAACAAAGCGTTGGAGGGATTAAAGAACCAATTCTTCGAATAATTTTTCAGCCGTTTTATCCAAATCCTTAGAAAAACCGGGATGCGGGCGTGAAGTTTGCAGGCAAGAGCTGCGAACTGCCGTCAGCCACCAAAAACGTTCGCCCATATCCATCTGAGCAATCAATCCGGCAGATTTGTCGCCTCGGCTTATCCGGTCGAAAGTTTGCAAGGATTTTTTCAACAAATCCAAATCCAGCTCCTGCGAAAAAGCATTTAAGCGATCCATGTTCAGTTTATAAATAAAGCGGATGTACTTTGCCTTTTTAGAATATACAAGTATCCCCACGTTTATAAATTCTTCGCGCTCCACTTTAGGCACAACACGAACAACAGCGTAATCATATAAGTGTTTTCCGTGCATTGTTGGCTTCGTTTACAAAGTTTTCGGAATGTTCTAATCTCTTTTTCAAAAAACGGCGGTACACATTTCGAATATCTTCCGGCGTTTCGCCCGTTTCTTTTCCCCATTCGAGCCAAGCATCGGGCAGCGAATCCACCATATCATCAATCCATTCGTCGGTCAATATTTTTTTAAAATCGGCGTCAGCCGCTTCGATTTCATCGGCGAAAGGCAGCAACACATGATCTTTTATCAAAGGGAAAGGATTCAAGGCTTGTTGCTCCCAATTTGTCCACGAATGATGAAAATAAAGCGTTGCTCCGTGGTCGATCAGCCAAAGTTCGCGATGCCACAAAAGCATGTTGGTGTTTTTTATCGTTCGGTCAACGTTGGTTAGGAAAGCGTCGAGCCAAACAATCTTCGATGCTAATTTTCCATCAATTTTCGTTACGTTCGGATCGAAAGTCAAAGCTCCCGACAAGAAATGCAATCCGATATTCAAACCTTGGCTCGCTTTCAACAAATCCTGAATTTCTTCGTCTCCTTCGCTTTGTCCGAAAGCTTTATCGAGATTAATAAAAACCAATTCGGGAACCTGAAGCCCAAGTAACTTTGCCGTAATACCACCGATGAATTCGGAGATAAGCGCTTTGCTTCCATGCCCGGCGCCACGGAATTTTACCACGTATTTAAAACCGTCGTCGGCTTCGGCAAGCGCGGGCAGCGAACCACCTTCGCGAAGTGGCGTTATATATCGGATGACATTGACTGTACGTAATTCCATTGTCTTGGAGATTTTTCTTATTTATATGCAAATTTAGCAAAATATAGGAAATAATTTATCCTTAGTTTATCACAAATTATTACCTTGTCTAAAACATATTTTGTAAGATAATAGTTCTATATTTGCAAAGAATGGCTAATAATTAATGATAATTTTTTTAGATGACATTACAAAAAACCTGAAGTTTTGCATCTATATACATAGTCATTGCAGTTTTAAAAACTCGAAAACACAATCATTCATAAAACATATCATTATGAAACTCACGAAAAAAATTATTTCAACAATCATGTTTCTGACGATTACAGTAAGTTTATTTGTAAACAGTCAGAATAAAACAGAAGGCGGAGAAATAAGCCAAGCTTGGAAACAAGTGGAAGAATACGCCAACGACGCGCTTCCCGAATCAGCTTTAGAGGAAGTTGAAAAGATATTGACGGAAGCCGAAAAAAAACAGAATATGCCCGAATTCATCAAAGCTTTTGTTTACAAAATGCGCTTTACACTTGAAAAAAATCCGGATGAAGCTCCAAAATTGATTACGGATTTTGAAGCTCTTATTGCAAAGCAAAACAATCCTGCCGACAAAGCCTTGTTTTCTTCGATGACAGCGGAACTTTACTCCATGTTTTACCAAAGCAATAATTATGCTGTCAATCAGCGAACAGATTTGCAAGGCTATACGCCGGAAGATATCAACGAGTGGACAAAGAGTAATTACGTTGATAAAATCTCGACATTGCTGGCAGAATCGCTGGCTTCGCCTCAAATATTGCAGCAAACGGATATTAACTCTTATAAAATTCTACTCAACCAAGGAGAAGATAACGATGAACTGCAACCTACGCTTTTCGATTTTTTAGCAAACAGAAGGATCGCTCTTTTGCAAGAATTTTCCTACGAATCGGATATGCAAAGCAATTTTTCGGATGAAAACTTATTCGCGGATGCAGATAAATTTATAAAAGCATCTTTCAATGAATCTTCGACGAGTTCCATTTACTTTCAAATTATTCAAACATATCAGCAACTCTTGGATTTTCGCTTG
>DAIOHI010000147.1:0-6487 GCA_036744815.1 Paludibacteraceae bacterium | reverse complement strand
ACCTGACAGCAGATCTCAACACGGAAACTCCCCAAGATGGGATTAAAATCAAAACTCCTTTATCCTCTTTAGCTTCGGCATCGGTTACGCATTTTGAGTTTTTACAATTGATTGGCGAGTTGGAAACTATTATCGGCGTTTGCACTCCCGACCTCATTTTTAACGAAACGATAGCGAAAAAAAACAAATCAGGAGGAGTTACAGATTTGGGAGATCCTTTTAAAATAAATGTGGAACAAACATTATCTCTGCATCCGGCAGCATTGATGATGAGCGGCTACAATCAAAACGATGCCAATGCGCAACGCGTAGCGCAAGCTGGAATTCCGGTGCTTTACAACAACGAATGGATGGAAAAATCACTGCTCGGTCGTGCCGAATGGATAAAATTCGTAGCTGCTTTTTACAATAAAGAAATCTTGGCTGACAGTATATTTTCGACGATTGAAAATAACTACAATAGAATAAAAGAGATAGCCGCAAATGCTGCAAATAAACCAAAAATTGTAGCGGGTTCAAACTTTAGGGGAACATGGTATATGCCCGCTGGAAACAGCTTTATGGGACATTTGTTTGCCGATGCCGGAACAAATTATTTTTATGCCAACGACACAACAACAGGAAGTTTACCGCTGAATGTAGAAACTGTATTAAAAAATTTCTCATCAGCAGATATTTGGCTGAATTGCAATTATAATTCCTTAGACGAATTATTGAAAGCAGATCCAAAACACGGATTATTTCAAGCAGTAAAAAACAATAAAGTATATAACTTCAATAAGCGTCTTTTACCTTCGGGAGCAAATGATTTTTGGGAAAGTGCTGTTGCTCGTCCCGATTTGCTGCTTGCTGACGTTATCGCAATTCTTCATCCGGAGATATTACCGGAGCATGAATTATTCTATGCGAACAAATTAGAATAGAAAAAGGACATCCGAATCTGGATGCCCTTAATCATTTATTTACATTATACTACTTATCATTCTATCGGAATTGACCGACGAATACGCTGATCCAAAGATGTTAATGTTTCCGTTGTGGCAACACCTTTTATTTCCTGTATTCTTCCGTTAAGCAATTCCATCAAATGTTCGGCGTTTTTCGCATACAATTTGATAAGAATTGTATAAGGACCGAGTGTGTATTGCGATTCTACAATTTCCGGAATTTTTTCCAACTCCATAACTACTTCTTTATACATCGAAGCTCGCTCGAGAGTGATACCGATATACACACACATCTGATAACCGAGCATTTTCGCATTAACCGTATATCCCGATCCGGTAATAACTTCCATATCAATCAATCGTTGCACACGCTGATGTATGGCAGCTCTCGAAACACCGCATTCTTCGGCAACATCCTTAAATGGGAGACGTGCGTTTTGTGTTATTATCTGCAATATCTTTCGATCTAGCTGATCAATTTTTTCCATAAGGCTTATTTTTAAATTTGTACAAAAATACACATAATAACTGATTTTTATACTAATTTCCTGAAAAATATCTATAAAAATCTCCAAAAAGAACAAAAAGAAGTATTTGAATTATCAAAATGACAAGAAAAATAAAAAGCCAAATCCTTTCGGAGTCGGCTTTTTATTTGATTTTATTAAATAAAACTTGTTGTATTGTTTTACAGCAAATTATTTTTCGATAGAAATAAGTTCCACTTCAAAAACAAGAGTAGAGAATGGTTTTATTACTCCTGTATCTCTAGCTCCATAAGCTAAATTTTGAGGAACATAAAGAGTCCATTTAGAACCAACCGGCATCAATTTCAAAGCTTCAGTCCATCCGGCGATAACTCCTGTTACTCCAAAAACAATCGGCTCACCTTTGTCTATCGAGCTATCGAATACCGTTCCATCAATCAAAGTTCCGTGATAATGAACTTTTACTCGGTCGCTTTCAGTAGGAACAGCACCGCTTCCTTGTTTCACAACTTTATATTGAAGTCCGCTTTCAGTAGTAACAACACCTTCTTTTTTTGCATTTTCGGCAAGGAAAGCTTCACCGGCAACTTTATTAGCTCCATATTGCTTTTCAAGTTTCACTGCCATTTGCTTTTCCTGAGTTTCTTGAAGATATTGTCCCGGATCGGTAGTTGCAAAAATAACATCTTTGCCTGCAATAGCATTCACCATACCTTGTATAAACAAATCTTTATCTGCTAAAACACTAGAATCATTCAATAGTCCGGCACCTTTCGAAGCTTGTTTCAGATTCACTCCAAGTCCTTCTCCTTGTTGAGTCAGCTGATCTTGCTCTTTGCTATCCAATCCTTTATCTAATCCTTTGATATAAGCTTTTGCCTTTTTCAAGCTGGAGTCGTTTGCCAAATAATATTCTTTAATTTGAGTAGCGCTGCTTACTCCGATAGCATAATTCAAACTATCAAGCTCGTCCTTTGTTGGTTTTACAGCAGGAAGCGAATCGTTGCGGAATTTTGCGAACAATCTGTCGGTAACTTCTTTAGATTCGTCGGTAGATATTTTCAATTTTTTACCCAACATGGTGTTTGTTATGGCTTCTTGAGCAACTTTAGGAAGTACTTTAATCGCTGAATCTCCGAAGAAAGGTTGATTTTTGATATTTGTACCTAAATCCAATCCTTGAAAATAAGCTTGCATTTCTTCGCTTGACAAAGAAGCGATATCGCTATTGTATCCTTTTTCAACGGCTTCAAAGAATTTTTGTTGTTTTTCTCCGGTCGAATCGCCTACAAATTCATTTTTCATGGAGTTTCCATAATAAACTCCCATCGCATAATTTACGCTATCGCTAACGTTTTTTAATGTAACATCTTTTGCCGTATATGATTTTCCACAGGAAGTGAAAACTACAGCAACGGCGAAAATTGCTAATAATACACTGTTCTTTTTCATTTTTTCTGATTATTTTTCTATTTCTATGATTTTTAAAACTATTCTTCCGGATTAATTTCAAGTAATTCGATATCGAAAATAAGCGTTGAGTAAGGAGGAATAACTCCACCGGCTCCTTGCTCGCCATAACCTAAGTTGTAAGGAACGAACAATTTGTATTTTGCGCCAACCGACATCAATTGCAAACCTTCTGTCCATCCCGGAACAACTTGATTGAGCGGGAATACAATCGCTTCACCGCGGTCGATGGAACTATCAAATTTCGTACCATCAATCAGAAAACCTTCGTAATGAACTTTTACTTTGTCGCTAGCTAATGGTTTAACTCCTTCAGCGGGAGTCACAACTAAATACTGCAAGCCGCTTTCTGTAGTTTGAACTCCTTCTTTTTTCACATTTTCTTCCAAAAAAGCCGCGTTTTCCAATTTCGCTTTATCCGCTTCTATTTGTTGATATTTAGTAATATAATTACCGAAATACTCATTGGCAAAATCCTGTGTCATCAAGGTTGAATCTTTTTTTAATGCTGTGGCAAAACCTTTAATCAGAAGATCCGCGTTCGATTTTCCTCCGGGAATATTTTTCAAGTTTTCGCCAAAGTTAACTCCTAAATTAACTCCCAAGGCATAACTCATCGAGTCAACATCGTTCGCAAACACAACTGCCGGAACTTCTACAACCGCCTTCTTTTTTGATTTTTTCTTAGGCTTTGCTTCTATCGGAGCCAAAACAACAGCAATTGCTGCTAATAGTAAAAATGTTTTTTTCATTATTTTTAATGCATTGAATACTAAATAATATCTAATAATTCTACTTCGAATACTAAAGCTGTGTGAGGAGGAATGGAATTGCCGGCTCCTTGAGCGCCGTAAGCTAAATTCGATGGAATAAACAACTTCCATTTCGAACCTACGGGCATCAACTGCAAGGCTTCAACCCATCCGCTGATTACTTGTGTAACCCCAAATGTGGCAGGCTCGCCACGACGAACAGAGCTATCAAAAACCGAGCCACTTATGAATGTTCCATGATAATGAACTTTGACGCTATCTGAAGCTTTTGGCAGCTTTCCTTTGCCTTCAGTCATCACTTCGTACTGTAACCCACTTGGCAATGTGATTACTTCAGCACGCTTTGCATTTTCTGACAAAAAACGTTCGCCTTCTTCTTTCGATTGCTTTTCTATTTTCGATTGCAGTGTTGCAAAAAAATCGTTGATAATTGCCTGAGCTTCTTCTATCGATATTTCCGGCTCTGCTCCTTCTAGAACATCTTGTATCCCTTTGGCTATTTGAGCGTAATCCAAAGCATCAATACCGCTGCTTTTTAAGTTATTTCCCAAACTTAAACCTAAAGCGTAGCTAATTTTATTCATGTAAATCCTATATTTATTGTTAAATAGCTTGCAAAGATAGCGGATTTACTCGATTATAGCATGTTAATAATTCAAAATTCAACGGGAAGAAACAGCAATTGGAATTTTAGATTCGACTCGCTTACCGTTTTGGCTATTAAAAGCTTGAAAGAAAATTACGTAAATTCCAGGATTGACATTTTTACCTTTATCCGTCCGTCCATCCCACAAAAAGAATCCTTCGGATTGAAGCAAGGCATTCGAAGCAAGATGATAGACGCTTTCACCCGAGGCATTGAAAACAACAATATTCGCCGCGTAACCAAGTTCTTCCATACGATAATGAAGAGCGCAGACGTCATCGTTTCCGTCGTTGTCGGGAGAAAAAATCTCGGGTTCTGTCCAAACAATCTTTTCATCGACCGAAGGCAAAGCTATTTCCATGTATTGTGAGTTTTTATAACCCGGAGTGCCATAATTAGTTTGCGAAGAGGCTGAATGCCATGAATCCGCATTTTGAGTTGGTAAATCAGGATTGATGCGCTCCAAAGCAACACCCTTCGTTGTGGCAATAAGCGGATGATGCCACTTTGAAGAATAGGTCAGTTGATCGTAAATTTCATTTGCCGATGGATTTAGAAGGATTAGACTTCCTTCCGAATTATTAAGAGAAAGCATATTCATCGAAACAAATTGTGCCGATTCGGGGCATGAATAATATTCGCGAACAACATTCGGACGTTTACAAAACGCCAAATAATCATGAGGATAGATAAACGATTTTGCAGGAATCAGACTACCGGCATTTTGACTTCCGTCAGATTTCAATGTCGTAATTTTCAAGCCCGACACATCGAGTATTTTATCCGTTCTATTGTAAATTTCGACGTATTCATCCACAGCATCGGGACTTTCGAAAAGCACTTCGTTGATAACAACATCTCCTACTTTCGGCTCCTCTGCAACACCAAATTTATATTCGTTTATGGGAAGTGACAAAGCGGACATATCGTTAATCGACACATACAAAACATAAACGACTTGCTCTTCAAAAGCGGAAGAAAAAGTCAATTGAACAGAGTAATCATCAATTATAAGAATATTCTCGGGAGTTCCAATATCGGAAACGGAATATTCGGCGGAAGCAAAATTCATTTTTTTAGAGAATTTTAAAAGAAGTCCGCTTTTGTCATTCGTCATTTCCAAAAAATAAAGTCGGGGAAGTATTAAGTCTATTTCGGAAAAAGCCGAATTCTTATATCCGGGAGTACCAAAATTTGAGTCTTCGGAAGCCGATTGCCAACTTTGCGAGTCTTCTGCCAATAATAATGGATGAATTTTCTCTATCGAAACGCCCTTCACGCTACTTAAGGTCGAGTTATGCCAAGACGACGAATAGGTAAATTGATCGTAAATGACTTCTCGCGAATCATTTGTCAACAAAAGCGTGGCGGAAGTATTATTTAACGCTGAAAATGTCATAGTCGCAAGTTTTGCTTCGGAAGGAAGCGAGAAGTAATCTTTCACTATTTCCGGAGTTTTACAAAGAGCCAAATAATCATTCGGAAAAATTATCGTGCCGGAAGGAATGGAGCTTCCCGCATTAAGACTGCCGTCAGTTTTTCGCGTAGTAATTCTTAAACCCGACAAATCCAATATCTTCTTCGAAGCATTATACAATTCTATATATTCCTCTGCATCTTCGGGGTTTTCGAACATCACTTCATTAATAACAATATCTCCTTGCACAGGAAGTTCGGGAATATAAAACTGAAATTCATTTTCGAGCATTTTATTCCCTTCGAGGTCGAAAACATCATTTGCCCTTAATAAATAGGTTCTGCTTTTTTTAAATTCGGACGAAAATGTGAGTTCTGCAATAGTTTTATCTTCAGATAAGGACAAGGTAATAGGCGATCCGAAATCGACCACCTGAAAATTCGATGAAGCAATGTCTTTTATCGGCTCAGAAAAAGTTAAAGTCAGTTTATCTCCTATTGCATTAATATTCGATAAAACGGGAGGAAGATTATCAAGGTATTTTTCACCGCTAACATGGATATTATCGAAGTAGAAAAGATTTCTTCGTGTAGATGTATAATTACATAAAAAACCGGAATAATGCGAGAGCGTATAACTATTTTCCGTTGTCTCCTCTCCTATTTCGCTGTAAGCTGATTCGCTTGCCAACTGCGAAAACAATTGCCACTCGCCTTCTGCACTACGAGTCACTTTTATTTTCACTT
>DAIOHI010000146.1:0-6530 GCA_036744815.1 Paludibacteraceae bacterium | reverse complement strand
TTTGCCATGTTAAATTCAAATACAATGCAAAGTTAATAAATATCCTACAAATCCTCGTGGTAAACAAATTAAAAACTAATTATTAGTTGTGAAAAAAGGAAGGTTTAGACATCACGAATCCATTAAGTAGAGAATTCTCTTAACAAATATGACTAGTCCAAAATAAGCATTATAAGTTTTCTTAAAAAACCATCTTCTGTTTATTCATATTTCATATTTCTTCGGTTGTAAAGCTTGGCTAAGCCTCCACCGGAAGTTTCTTTATATAAGCTTGGGATGTCGTGCCCTGTTTGCTTCATCACTTCCACCACCCGATCGAAGCTTACATGATGTTTGCCATCCGAAAAAGTAGCATAGATATTCGAATCAAAAGCTCGGGCTGCCGCTATAGCATTTCTTTCGATGCAAGGAATCTGCACCAATCCGCAAACGGGATCGCAAGTTAATCCTAAATGATGCTCGAGAGCAAGTTCCGCTGCATATTCAATTTGTGATGGTGCACCTCCAAAAAGCTGACAAGAAGCTGCTGCCGCCATAGCGCAAGCAACACCCACTTCCCCTTGACATCCCACTTCAGCTCCTGATATTGAAGCGTTAGTTTTAACGATGTTTCCGAATAATCCGGCAGTTGCCAAGGCGCGAAGTATTCTTGTTTCGGAGAAATCACGTGTTTTTTGCAAATGATATAATACCGCCGGAAGGACACCGCAGGAGCCACAAGTGGGCGCGGTAACAATTACGCCTCCCGAAGCATTTTGTTCCGAAACAGCCAAAGCATAAGCATAGAGAGAACCTCGGCTTTTCATCACGTCAGTATATCCTCTCGACTTTACCAAATAGGTAGCCGCTTTCCGCTGCAAACCCAACCCTCCGGGCAAAACTCCTTCATTACTCAGTCCATCTTCAACGGCTTGTCGCATGACTCTCCAAACTTCGCTTAGATAATCCCAGATATCTTTGCCTTCGTATTTCTCCACAAACTCCCAGTAAGAAGTTCCTTGATTGTCGCACCATTCCTGAATGCTAACTATTTTATTCATTGGATAGATCGAAGCTGCGGCTGTTTGCTTGTGTTCTTCGTTCGACAATGCGCCTCCACCAACGCTGAAAATCGTCCATGAATCAACAATCTGACTTTTCGAGACAGCTTCGAACTTCATGCCATTAGGGTGAAAAGGCAGAAAGACTTCCGGTTCCCAAATGATTTCGGTGGGCGCGATTGCTTCTAATACATTTAAAATCGCCACATCCGTCATGTGTCCTTTTCCCGTCGCAGCAAGACTTCCGTATAATGTTACAAGATATTTATCTACCTTCGGATTTTTCTCCGAAAATTGGATTGCCGCTTTTTTGGGTCCCATCGTATGACTACTCGAAGGACCGTTGCCTATTCTGTATAATTCCCTTAATGATTCCATGTTAAAGTGGGAGTTAGGATAATTTTGACTCTATTTTTATATTTAAATGCTTCTATTAATTAATCTCTTGTATAGATTTTCACAAGCGTCTTCCAACAAATCAATTACATGTTCAAAGCCCTGAGCTCCGCCGTAATAAGGATCGGGAACTTCCGTCACATCGTGAATTGTGCAATAATCGGTCATTCGATGTATTTTGGATCGTTGAAGCTCGGTAGATGCTATCCGATTCAATCCTTGTATGTTTTGATTATCCATTCCAATAATATAATCGAAATTATCGAAATCTTCCGTTGTCACAGGACGCGATCGATGTTGCAATGTGTATCCTCTGCGCTGCGCATGCGAACGCATTCTGCTGTCGGGTAATTCACCTTTATGATAAGAATGCAAGCCCGCTGAATCAGTGGTAAACAGAGCCTGTTGCTTTTCACGCTCTAAAATACTATTAAAAACTCCTTCTGCCATCGGTGAGCGGCAGATATTTCCCAAACAAACAAAAAGAATAGAAGTCATAAGAAGAGGATTTGAAGTTAAATTATAAAAAAATCTTTGCTACAAGATACTAAAAGAACATGGATTAAACAAAAGCACAAATTGCCGCAAAACGCTGAATAGCAGATTGCGACAATTTATAATTTTATTATTGGTAAAAGAAAAAGCTTCTCCATTTGAGAGAGGTTTTACCGGAAATGTGTTTTTAAATTGAAAGTATTTGTAACACTCCAACCAAACTTTCATCAACGGGTTTATCGTCCTTGATGGCTTTTGTGAAAGGCACGTGCACAATTTTATCGTTCACAACACCAATCATAATGCTTCGTTGCTCGTCCATAAGTGCATCAATCGCGGCAACTCCCATTCGGCTTGCTAAAATCCGGTCGGTAGCTGTTGGCGAGCCTCCACGTTGAATATGTCCAAGAATCGTTACACGCACATCGTATTCCGGATGCTCTACGCGCATGCGTTCGGCAAGTCCGGTAGCGCCACCGGTAACCTCGCTTTCGGCAACAATAACGATGCTGCTGTTTTTCGATTTGCGGAATCCGTTGCGAATCAATTCTTCCAACTGATCGACTTTAGTTTCTCGCTCGGGAATAATCGCAGCTTCGGCTCCCGATGCAAGGGCACTGTTCAAAGCAAGAAAACCTGCGTCGCGCCCCATTACTTCGATAAAGAACAATCGTTCGTGCGACGATGCTGTGTCACGAATTTTATCTACCGCGTCGATAATTGTGTTCAAAGCAGTATCGTATCCGATAGTATAATCGGTTCCGTATAAATCGTTATCAATTGTTCCGGGAATTCCCACGATAGGAACATTAAATTCTTGCGCAAAAATACGAGCTCCCGTAAATGTTCCATCACCGCCAATCACTACTAAGGCGTCAATGTCATTGCTGCGCATAGTTTCGTAAGCTTGCCGGCGTCCTTCCGGAGTACGGAATTCAGTTGAACGGGCAGTCTTCAATATAGTGCCTCCTTGCTGGATAATATTACTCACATTCTGAGTCTGAAACTCAACAACCTCATTTGTTATCAACCCTTTGTAACCTCTGTAAATGGCTTTAACACTAATGCCGTTAAAAATTGCCGCCCTCGTTACCGAACGGATGGCTGCATTCATTCCCGGGGCATCACCTCCTGAGGTTAAAATGCCAATACATTTAATTTCGTACTTCATATTATATTTTAAGATTTCAAAAATTCAAACTCACAAGATTTCAGATTTCCCACTGGATCTGATTAAACTTCAACCTGTTTTTCGAATCACTTCCCGAAATTGCAAATTTTACAATCAAGTCCGGGTTTACAAACTATCGGCTTGACCCGCTATTTTATTCAACTCATTAACAACGGCTTCCATTTGCCATCGGGGAGTGGATGTCGCTCCGCAAACGCCTATTTTTTTTGATAAATCAATATTCAGACTATATAATTCAGCAGGATCCGAAACAAAATAGCTATCAGGATTCTTTCTTCTGCAATACTCATAAAGTTCTTTGCCATTGGAGCTCTTTTTTCCACTGACAAATATCACGATATCGTTTCTTTCTGCAAAATTAATAATATTAGGGATTCTGTTCGACACTTGACGACAAATAGTATCGGAAAATTCAAACTTTGCCCCGTTTTCTCTGCTGTCTGATATTTTTTCCGTCAATTTTGTAAATCCATCCAAAGATTTTGTCGTTTGAGAAAACAAATATATATCTTTCGAAACGTCTATAGTCTCTAAACTATCTTCGTTTTCGAGCACAATTGCTTTTCCTTCGGTTTGTCCAACCAAGCCATTCACTTCGGCATGTCCTTGTTGTCCGTAAATCACAATTTGCGATTCGGGATTCGCTTCGTAAGCCTTTTTTATCCGCGATTGCAGTTTTAACACAACAGGGCAAGAGGCATCAATAAGCGTAATATTATTGTTTTTTGCTGTTTCGTAGGTACTCGGCGGTTCTCCGTGCGCGCGTAAAAGGACCTTTACATCGTGGAGATTTGCAAGTTGTTCGTGATCTATAGTAATCATTCCCATGGCTTCGAGGCGTTTCACTTCTTGTCCGTTGTGAACAATATCGCCCAAACAGTATAATGTTTCGCCTTTTGCCAGTTCTTCTTCGGCTTTTGCAATGGCTTTTTCCACACCAAAGCAGCATCCCGATTTTTGATCAATTTCGATATTAAGCATGAGGAAGCAAGTTTATTTCAAAATTTTTTATTCCAATATCTCAAAATTAATCTTGAAATTAGAAATCTTGAAATCTTGAAACAACTAATCTTATAACGTTCTTTCCTTGAATAATGTTCTCAAAAAGTCGCGCTGTTCTTCACGCGAAAGATAAGAATT
Source organism: Paludibacteraceae bacterium (assembly GCA_036744815.1). Lineage (GTDB taxonomy): Bacteria > Bacteroidota > Bacteroidia > Bacteroidales > Paludibacteraceae > H1. Next base: position 2,267 of record DAIOHI010000146.1, on the reverse strand, counting down.
ATCAATTTCGACCGCATCTTCCGCTTTTCGCAATGGACTCTCGGCTCGATTTTGGTCACGATAATCTCGTTCTTTTACATTCGCCAACACTTCATCATAATTTGCTTTTTCTCCTTTTGCTTCAAGTTCCTGCAATCTGCGCTTAGCTCGTATTTCGGGCGATGCTGTAAGAAATATTTTTAATTCCGCTTTCGGAAAAACAACCGTTCCAATGTCGCGTCCATCCATCACAAGAGCTTTGTTAACGCCCATTGCCTGCTGCTGACGAACCAATTCTTTTCGGACAAAGCCCAAAGTACTGACACGGCTTGCTCCGTTGGCAACTTCAAGACTGCGGATTTCCTTCTCTACATTTTCGCCGTTCAGGTAAGTTTCTGTCTTTCCATCGGCATTTATCCCAAAGGAAATGCTAATATCTTTCAGATGTTTTTCTATCTGTTCTTCATTCATTTCCGAGTCGCTTATCCAGCCTCGTTGGATGCAAAACAGTGCAACTGCGCGATACATAGCACCGGTATCCACATAAATATAACCGGTTTCGCCGGCAAGTTCTTTTGCCATGGTACTTTTTCCACAAGACGAGAAACCATCGATGGCAACGATTATTTTTTTCATTATACGATTCTTTTTACAGCCGGAATTCGTTGAGTGATGTGCTGATAGAAAATTGATAGGAATAATTTCCCACTTGAAACTGCGTCATTCCAAATCCCACTTGAAATTTATAGAGTTTTATTCCTCCACCAAAGGAAAATCCAGTCATGCTTTTAAATCCATTCATAGCCATTTCCTGACGACGACGGTGATGATAGCCGGCTGCTAAATAGAAATTCTTTCCGGGAACAAATTCCACTCCGATAATTGTATGGCGGAAAAACATATCGAAAAAGCTGATTTCATCATCCTTTGCCTCGGTATCGGTAATCAGCGTTTGTGTCGGCTGATTGGTGGATTGATAACTCAAATCCCATTTTTGAAGATTGTGAAAGGTCGCCGAAAAACGCAAGGGCGCATGTTTAAGCTTTTGCGTTAGTCCGAGCATCACATTAAAAGCAAGCGGCTCGTAATGCTGACCATCATTATCTGAATAATATCCTTTCAGCTGGCTTCCGATATTGCGAAAGACCAATCCCGCCGAAAAATCCTGCTCCGGATTATTGTAATTAATCCCAGCATCCATAGCAAGACCAAAGCTGGAATATCTTTCGAAAACGGAATAAATCGGTTTGAAAGTTCCACCCACTGTAATGTTTTTGGTCAATGGGCGAGCGTAAATAATATTCAATGCAAAGTCTTTTGCTGTGAAATCTTCGGTCGGTTCTTTCAATTCATCGTATCCTCTAAAATGCCCATAATCGACATATTGAACGCCTACAGCCACATAGTTTTTTTTACCGAAAGTGTGCCCGTAAACTGCTGTTCCAAATTGAATATCTGCTAAATAATTCGCTACATTCAGTCCGATCACCGAACTTGTATTTCCGGTCAATAAAGCGGGATTCATAAAAGCGAAGTTCAAATCATCGTCGCGTAAAGAGATGTTAGAGCCACCTAAAGCAGCCATTCGCGACGAAACGGGAAGATCTAAAAACTGATAAACTCCATAACCGGCCTGCGAAAACGACGAAGCAACAATTGAGAGGAAAAATATTATTGATAAAAGCTTTTTATTCATTCAGAGTCTAATATTTCGGCAGATATATGCTCCTATTACAAAGCAAAGCCAAAGATACATTAAATTTTTACGCAGTGATATTAAAAAATAAATTTCTATCCTTTCTTTAAACGTATTTTTTTCGAAAAATTATATAGAAAAGGAAGAATATTCTGCAAAAAGGAATAAAAATATCCGCATAGAAACTAAAGATTGTCCTTGCCGCGCTTTTTTAATCCGCTTTATCTTGAGCGATTTGTTCTTGAAGAAGTTGTCCGGATTGATTGCGCAAGTAGACAACGGAGTTTTTTCTTCGAGGTATTTTTGCTTCCTCGAAGAGGAGCGATCCACTCCTCGAAGAGCATCAGAGCCCTTCTCGAAGGGGAAGGCGGGCTTGCCTTTTTTCGGGCGATGAATTACTTTTTCTTCACAATGCGCTCAACTTCCCGAAGCAACAAAGGAAATGCCGGAGCCGCCATATCGTGTCCATATCCATCCAATTCGTACAATGTCGTTTCCTCATGTCCGGCAACCTTCATCATGCGCATCAAATAAGCGTTTTCTTCGTATCTGCCCAGCATTTCCAATTCTCGATCTCCGGTAATAAGCAATA
>DAIOHI010000145.1:0-6556 GCA_036744815.1 Paludibacteraceae bacterium | reverse complement strand
ATAGCATCTACATATTCTACCAAATTCTTAAGTTGTTCCGGTAAATTAGTGTTGCTTGCCAGCCAATAGTTCATTTGCAGATTAATGTTCAGATGATAATCACCTTCCCAAGGTGGAGCATGCTCTCTGTTCCATACACCTTGTAAATTTGCCGGAAGCGTTCCCTCACGCGAAGATGAGATAAGCAGATAACGTCCGTATTGGAAATACAATTCTTCCAAAAAACGCAGATCGGCTGCTTTTTCCGGAGTCTTTGTAGTTGTGCCGGTGGTAGTGGGAGATGCTGCGCTTTTGTATTCATCAAGGAGCTTATCTGTCGTTTTATTTGAATAGTCGCCGTTTAAATCAAGCTTAACAACATCGAATAGATTTTTATAATCTGCAACATGACGCTCTTTGAGCATATCATATCCTTTGTCAGACGCAGCTGTTAAGCGATTGTTTATCTTTTCAAGTAAGTCTTCTTTGCTTTCGCCACTGCGGTATCTTTTGTCGTAATTGTTTTCGTAATCAGTGCCAAGTGACATGATTATCACGGCTTCTGTCGCATTGGAAACAATCAGCGTAGCATTATTGCCCAATGTGCTTTGCGAAACACTTCCATCCGTTATGACTTTAAACTTTCCGGCAAAGCGCAAACCATTTCCACGAATACGCCCTTGCAAGGTAATTGTTTTGCTGTCTGCGTCGGCAAGCAGCGAAATATCATCTTTTATATTGCCGTTAGCACCGGGGTCGGTTATTCCGTTGACATGAGGAAGCGTTGGATTAAGTGTAAATTCTAATTTTCCCTCGTCGCTTGCACTAAACTTTGTTACTATTACCCGATCGAGGTAGCTAGCGAAATATTCACGAGAGTAATCAATACCTTTATAGCTGTAAGAAACTCCGGAACAAGCATTTTCGATATTCAACCAGCGCATATAATCATCCACCTTATCGCTTTTTATTGTTTCTCCATCATGTTTAAAATGATAATAAACTTCAGCAAAGTTTTGGTATGCTCCCAAAGCCGACGGGCTGGATGTAGGGTAGAGCTTTTTCATTTGCTGTCCTATCGCTATGGCGTCCGGCGGAGTTGTGGATCCTGCCGAAGCCAAAGCCAAATTTCGTGCAGTTCTGTAAATGTCGGGAGTAATTTTATTACCGTTTTTATCAATCAATCCCTTGGCTCTGTCGTCATTGTATGTGTCGATACCGCCATGTACGGGACCTCCCGTCCATAAACTTTCCTCGCTTATCTGCATCCATTCCTTTTCTACTGCGCCATAAATGTTGGCACCTGAATATCCGTTGCCAATAGGCAGTGTCCATTGTTGCCAATTTCGATAACCCTGCGGAGTGCCCATTCTTGAAGCATAATCGTTGGCATCGATTGGTGCCGGCTTGTTGTATTGCAGCACAAGCCTTGCATCTATATGGCCTGGGTTAGCACTTGGCACAACAATTTTTACCGTATAAGGATCTGGATTGCCGTCAATTGTAAATGTAATGTTGTAGTTTCTGTCACGGTTCATTGTATTTGCCGGAACTTCTACGTTTACTTTTGCCGTTGTGGCTGAAAGCACCGAAGCTATAAATTCTTTACCTGCAACTGTAGCTTTTATTTCATTTGCCTCATCTAAATAATTACCTGTAAGGTTGATAAGCACCTCGCCACCCGCCGATCCGGGAGCTGTAAAGCTGGCATTTTGTAGCGAGATTTTATTAGCCGGTGCATAAGCGGCTATCTCTTGTATATGAGCCGCCCATGTATTTCCACTTACAACAGGATAAGCGTTCAGTCGAGTGGGTTTTAATAATTCCAGAATAATATATCTGGCATTTTGAGGAGAGGCTAAAACAATAGCGTCCTTTTTATGTGTCGTTGGTGTATTGCTGGTGTTTATTGACATGTTAAAGTGACTGATAAGCCTGAAGCCGGCATCAGTAAAAGTTTTTCCGGACTCTACAATTGCATCGGTAATGGTCATAGCCGCTGTTCCGAAGCTGTCAAAAAACGCTTTGTCTTTTCTATCTGCCGCATCCGAAATCCATACTTTATATTCTGCCGCTAATTCGCTGAAATAAACATCAACTTTTTCTAGGCTTTTTACTTCGCCTAAATCCACAACGGCATATTCCCATCTACGCCAATCTGCGTCAGCATTTCCAAGCGATGGATTAGGCACTGTTGTAGCTGCATAACTTCCAGCCTGCCATGAATCATTGTTGTTGGCAGTACTAACCAGTCCATTTGTGATATTACTTCCGCTTGTAGCTCTCGAAACAATTACGGTTTTATCTTTTGCAAGATTACCCACATTTTGATAAGGACTTGCTATCGGACTAAGCAAATCAGTATCAGGATTAGTCTTTGTAGTTACTTTCTCCGACGGATAGACATAATATGCATCGAAACGCGCACGATAGAGAGAAGAAGCTCCCGTAACAGTTACTACTTTAACTTTATGTTCTTTTCCGTCATCATAATTAAATCCTTCTTCCACAGAATCAAAAAACTTTGTTTGAAATGCACGAGTAGAAGCAGTCAAAACGATAGGACCAGCTAATTTCACATCGTCAATATAAATATCCAAAGCTCCATAATTGGCACTATAGAACTGGCTGTACAACGCTACACCTGCTCCGGTAAAAGGAAACTCAAGCGTTGCACCAATGTGATTTACAATGGCTATTCGGGAACCTGCACCTACAGGATAAGCACTGATATCGGCATCGAAGAAATTAGCTTCACTGCTATCATAAAAACGCCAGTTCTCTGTTGGAGAGGTAGCGGTGGTAACAGTTGGGATAACAGCCGAAGGATTACTACTTCCGGGCACTTTGTCTTGTTCGCGCGGATTTGGTACTGTAAACATAATGGGCGAATTAGGATTACAAGCATCCATGATTCGTGTTTTCATATCCTCTGTCCAGCCGATTTCCCATTCATTGTTGTCTATCTTTAACTTGTTTGGAGCAAGGTTGTCAGTACTCGGTTTAGCTAAAATTGCCGTGTGATAACTGAATAGTAAAAAAACAGCAATGAAAAATAATTTGGAAAGTTTTTTCATAATTATTAGTTTTAGTAATTATATACCATTGATAAAATGATTCTGCTCAATAATAGCTTTTGATATATGATGTGGTTTTCTCTATTGTTATCTTTTTATTACTTTAAAGGTTTTTCCTGCTATGGAAATAATATACATGCCATTAGAAAACTGTGATAGGTCAATATCTTCTTTGTTGGAAGAAATAATTTGAGATAAGCGAAGATTACCTGTAATATCGTGAAGCTTCATTTGCAGCCCATTCGCATCCTTTATAATAATAGAATTTCCCTTTGCTGTCGGATAAACAGATAGGCGATTGTTGTCAGGAGTATTAATGGAGTTTGGATCTTTATCAACTTCATAAATAGCTTTCAGACTGATATCAGTCGTTAATATTCCTGTATAGTTTATGTCTTCAACCTTTGTGGTTCTGCCTTTTGTAACTTCCCAATAAGCAAATTTATATCCGGCTACCGGATTAGCTCTAATGTTGTATTCTTGCCCTTTAAAGTATTTTAAATCGATGGCATCGTCCATAATAAACTCTTCTTCACTTCCGAAAAGATAATTGGCTATTCCTATATTTGAAGCTATCTTCATTGTATGATAATCAGTTCCTAATCCAAAATAATCTCCGATATAACCTAACATTTTATCAGGACGGTTGGCAGCGAATTTTTTCATTCCATTCAATCCGGAAGTGAAAGAACTATTGCTTTGATTGTACTTACTTTTATGATAAGATATTTCGTTGCTGATTGCTTCCGACATATTATCCATAATTGTAAGAGCTCGTTTTTCTTCAAAAGTAGAAGCGATATGAATACAAAAGCGGTCGATAAACTTTTGCTTGAAACTTGGATTTTGCATCAAGCGGCGAAGCATATAGATGTTATCCAAGGCTCGTTCTCTATAAAGATTTTCGCTTAAGGCATATACTAAAGTGTTTTTTGGATTGGTTTTTGAGTGGGGCAGATCAAAAAGACCGAAACCGAAGTCAACATCAAAAAAGACAGGACGCCATTTGCCATCAATAGGTTTCCACATTTTCATATTGTTGTGGGGCCAATCTCCATTGTTAAAGTAAATTTCCGCCATCATATAATCAAGATAGCTATCAACGTCGAGCATTTCTTGTACTTGGGCATATACTTCGGAGTCGGATATGTCATTTTTGCGAGCATAACTAACCATTGCTTGGAATTCGCTGTCAACGGGAATTTCCTTTTCGTCTATCACTCGAATGTCTTCTTCCTTCGAGCCGTAAATAGAATAAATCAGATCGTGATTAGAACGCTCCCTGAGATTTTGAATTCCGCGATATTCTCCATTAATAAAACATACTGCAGGTTGATAAGATTGGCAATCTAAATTTAATCTGCCCATAATCAATTGATGCATAAAAGCATCGCGCATCATAGTGGATGAGAAGTCATTTCCTGAATTGCGAAATAATAAACTTTTATATCGTATTTCTTGTCTTGTTTGCGGAAAGAATTGATATTTAAGTTTGTTATTTCCATGTTTATTTCGAGGATTGATTTTCAGTGATTTCAAAGCATGATTTCGGGAACATCCTCCGGCAATAGCAATATCTAATTCTTGATTTAACTGTTGGACTCCCTCTTGGTCGAAATATTCAAAATTAGCAGCTCTGTCCCAATCCTGATTATAATTCTGAGGATTTTTATTACAAGTAGAATTAATCTTCCCATTACTGCCAGTTACATAAATGCCTATTTCGTCATCCGTAAGATTCTTAGCATCCGTAACAATCGAAACTACCGGCAAATCAAAATTTCTTTCCCCAATAAAGTAGCTGTTGCTAACAATCTCACTGCCAATTTTATCAGGACTATAAGAGAAGGCTCGGATAACGGTCGTTTTATTTAAATTGATTTTTGTACCTGCCAAGTATTTATTGGAATTTAAGTCGGGTTCATCTCCATTGCTTGTGTAATAAATAGTTTCTCCTTCTTCCGGAGTTTGAAAAGTCAAGGAAATACTGTTATTATAAAAACCGGCGGGTGTTTGAAATACCGGCTTAGCTGAAGAAAGGCTTAAGGTTTTTGCTCCGGAATTTGATTTTCCCGGCGAATGTATACTCAGCTGCGCCCAGCTATCGCCATTCGACAAACGTCCATAAGAAGTATTTCGATAGGATTTAGGATAGTGAATCCTATCTACAACCACTCCTGTCGAAGTGATTAAATAAAGACTTCCACCATCAGCATCTAACTTAAAATTAGCATGACCGTCTACTTCTTCCCGCTCGAACCAAAGAAGATGATAAGCACCGGCTTCGATGCTTGCTGCGGAAGTTTTCCATTTTTGAGGTTTCGATGTTTTATCGGTGAAATAATAATCGCTAAGATTTACAGATTCAGTTCCTGTGTTGTGTAATTCTACCCACATACTATAGTTGTAAGAATCATCAAGAACAGCCGAAATGTTTTTTACCATCATTTCGTTAATTCTTAGTTGTCCTGCAATGGGGAGAAAGAAAGTAAGATATAGAGAAAGTAATAAAAAGTTTCTCATAGATTCAATACTTCGACTTAAGATAATGTTTCAAAACATAATATATTTTTCTATCGTACACGAAGTTATCTTATAAAAATCCTCAATGCAAATACAGCAGCAGCTAAAGATAAAAAGAGCAAAAGAAAAGATAAAAAGAGCAGGTTGTTGTTATTAGCAATCCCTACATTTGAGGAGTCATATATTATAAATGAATACAATAATATTGTCTTTGGAGCCTTAATAATATAGCGCAAGTTTGTAACTTGTGCTTTGTTCATTAGAACAAGCTTTTTGTTTTATGTTGCAAGACACAGTTTGCAAACTTGCGCCAATCGAAGGAATAACAGAAAATAGGAACTTAATAAAAACAGTAGATATGAAAAAATGTACTATAACGATTATTTACTTAATCATTTCTTTTTATTACGTTTCTGCTCAAATAAGTACAGCAGATATAAAAAACTATTCTCAAAGAATGAATAGCATTTTACAATCAAAATACGGAACAAGTTATCCCAGTTTTGTCGTTACCGATTTGAATGGAGATACAATTACAGAAAAACAATTGCATGGAAAAATAACATTGATTAATTTTTGGTTTGAAGAATGTGCACCATGTATTGCTGAAATACCGGCTTTAAACCAACTTTATTTGAAGTACAGAGATATTCCGAAATTTCAATTGCTTTCGTTTATTCGCGAACGTCCGGAAGATGCCGTAAAATGTATTCAGAGATTTGAAATATCATATCCGCTTTATCCTATTCCTGGCAACAAAGTTTATCCACTTTGTTTTTATTTAGGTTTTCCTACTAACATAATTATAGACACAACCGGAAAAGTAGTCTTTATTACGACAGGTGGTCCTACGGATCCGGAAAAAGCAAGAGAGTCTGTTCGGATGTTAGAAGAGAAAATGATTGAATTGCTTTAGATTTGTTAATTATGCGAATTCATGGGTTAACCTATATTTTACCGCCAATATTTTAAACTTA
>DAIOHI010000144.1:0-6572 GCA_036744815.1 Paludibacteraceae bacterium | reverse complement strand
CAGATTGTGCCATTTAGTATTCAGAAGCTTATATAAACTCCTATTTTCGACTCTCCCAACCTATTTCCGCACTCGTTCCTGATTTTTTGAGACAAAGTCCTTCCAGTTCGAATAAGCTTTTTCCGAAACCGGTCTTCCCATTTGCAGAAAGTGACAATACGCGGCGGCAAGTCCATCGGTAGCATCCATCTGCGGAAGCATTTGCTCCTCTTTTATGTTCAAATAACGGCGCATCATATCTGCCACTTGCTCTTTGGATGCGCGTCCGTTACCCGTTATCGCCATTTTTATTTTCAAAGGCGCATATTCGGTAATAGAAATATCACGATACAAAGCCGCAGAAATAGCCGCGCCCTGCGCCCTGCCAAGTTTCAGCATCGATTGAACATTTTTCCCAAAAAACGGTGCTTCTATCGCCAGACAATCGGGTTTAAACTCGTCGATAAGAGAAAGAGTACGGGCAAATATTCGCTGTAATTTCTGATAATGATCGGCATATTTTTTTAGTTCGAGTACGCCAAAAGCCAGTAATTCGGCTTTGTTTCCCTTAACTTTCAACAAACCGTAACCCATCACCGTAGTACCCGGGTCGATACCCAATATAATTGTTTCCTTTTCCACTAAAGCAGGACTTCTAAAACAGTTGAAAAAAACAGAACTTCCTCTCCAAATTTCCGAACACAGTTCATCTGAATTTTGAACTCGTATTTACTTCTCCACAATTGCAAAGTAGCTAAATCATCGGCACGAAACTGTACTGAAACGGAAGTTCCTTCCTGCACTTCATCGGAAAGCACCTTTGCCGCTTGCACATCCGAAAGCGTGCCTGATTCGAGCATAAACGGAATATAATCCTCACGTAACCATTTCATCCATGAGCCATAAACTTTATCGCTGACTAAAAATGTAGTATTGATAATTACCATGCAATTCAAAGTTTGAAGATTACTAATCTGAAAAAACGAAGCAAAGTAAGGTATTAAATTTCGAAAAGCAAAATTAATTTTCGCCTCTTTTCCCATCCCGACAGATCATCACCTCCTTATTCAGACTTCCATTCTTTTAATCTTTTTGTGACTTTCTGATCTTTATCGTATTCTATCTTGCATTTCAAATACTTCTTGTCAACATCTTTCATATAGCAATTGAATGTAGCACGATTACCGTATTTATTGTATTCATATTCAATTCTGCAAAATCCGGATTTATCATTGATTGGTTTTTCTTTTCCGTCAAGAAACAATTCTGTCTTCAAAAGTCCATTCTTGTAATAGGCTTTGCGATAAATGGCATAACCGCCGGCACATAAAGCGGGTTGCAATTGCGCATCGAAATATCGCTCTTCGTAGGGAAGGCGTTCTCCCTCTTTGTAAAATGCCATTTTGACCACGGAATACCCTCGCTTTCCATTATGCAGATTGTCATGCTCATCATAATACGACAATTCGGGTCGATAAAAAATGCTATCGTTCTTCCATTCGTAACGATAATAATAATCGCCATTATTGTTTGTAATGCGATTCCCCGTTTCATCGTAAAAACGGCATTCCACCATCCAACCTTCGTCGTTTAGAATTCTTTCGTAACGGGAAATACCGTAGTCGTCTTTAGTAATCTTTCCATTTTTATCATAAAAAACAACCGCAATCGGAATTTTATCGCTATTTAAAATCAGATGTTGGGAATGTATCCTGTTCGTCTCGGTCGGAATAGGATAATCGAAAAAACGAATTTCCAAACTATCGGAATAAGAAAAGCGGATAAAGGAGATTTTTCTTCGACCAACCGCCTGCTTACCCAATTTTTCGTAACGTATGTATTTTATGCGTTTTTCTTCATCAAAAGTTACTTTATAGCAATTCGTTTTTCGAGCAATAGCGGAATCTATTTTCTCATGTGGACTATAGGTGTATTGTCTGTCGTCCATGCTCATCCGGCGATAATATTCAACAGTCTGACTTTGCAGATCAAAGCCAATAAGACAAAAAAACAGAACAAAAAATGAAATAATTCTCATAGTATCAAGCTTACATTTATTTTGGTATAATAACGATTACGAGAGTATAATAATATACAAAGGATCGTCGAAATCGACGACCCTTCTATTTTTCTTATGAAAAATCTTATTTTATAATCATTTCTCTTAATGTTTTTGTTTCTCCATTATCGTATATATATTTCACGACATAAATTCCATCTGTTGGATTTGCAACCATCGCTCCCGACAGAGAATAATATTGTTTGGAAACCACATTAGCACCAACTCCTGTGTTCTTTATATCAGTCGGAGTTCTGGGTGAACTCTCAAAATACAAATCGCTGTTTGTTCCATGAGAAGCAAAGACAATTTCATGTTTGCGGTTTAGCGGATTTTCGTCCCCCATATCAACATCCACATTATTATCAGATTCGCTTCGCATATACCAATTGTTCGTACCCGATGTCAATTTTGGTATCGTAGCAGAGTATGTTCCCGCTTCGGGAACTATTACTGTCATAGGAACTTTCCCTGTAAAAGTATCGGGAACTTTAGCACTATTAATACTCATATCGATAGTATGCGATACATAGCTGCCATTCTCTGGAAATTTTTGAAGTGAAGCAGCTAGTCTATATAAAAGTAAATCCACCTCTGTGCTTAGCACTTCAAGATCAAGCCTTATACCACCAGTAACATCCGGACGTTTGGAATCGTCCACATACAATATTACCGGAGGTATTACTCCCGGGTCAAGCTTATGCGCTTGTGCCGCATATTCAGGGTACTGTGTTGTAATTAATAGTTTTAAAAAAGGAATAAAAGCGGTGTGAACAACAGCCGATTCAAAATTCAAGTTGTTAAATCTCAATTGATCCATTGTTTGATCAGCAGGGTACTTTATGTCTAACACACCACCAGCCTCAATAGTCAAATCTCCAGCAAAAGTTATTTTAGGATAGTTTCCATTGTCCAATATATTAACTTTTGCTATCGTAGGATTTGTATTTGCTAGCAATGCAGCAAAAGTCGCATCATTGAACAGTGCAGGGATTTCAAGACCTTCGATGGTAACATTTTGCCCGATAGTAATATCTGTACCTGCCTGAGGGTCGAAATTAAGCGTTCCTCCGGCTTGCACAACGATATTTTCTCCCGATTGGTTCGAAATATCCTTAATAGTACAGATTCCTCCGGCTTGAATTTCAAGACTCACATTGAGTGCCGAAGCATAGTCAATTGTCAGATTCTCATTGTTCTTAACAATGATTTTATCGCCATTATCTACAACTAATCCCGAAGATGGATCCCAAACGTAGGGTGTGGATGGTAGATTAACATCAGCAGCATACATTACAGTTGCCGCCAAAAAGAAACAAGATGTAAACAGTAGTTTCATAGAAATAATTTTTTAGGTGTTAATTAATACTTGCATTTGAAGCAAAACTCCTGATGCAAAATAGTTTATGCTTCAAATGTATGAATAATATTTAAGCTGACAAAGACTTATGTCTTTATTACTGTCTTATAACAGTAGAAACCTGTTCTGTTTACACCGCTAACACCATTTTTTTATTTAGTCATGACGTTATATTTTTCCAAAACAAATATTTTTATGTATTATTTTTACCTTTCAACTCGATTTATCCTTCGACTGTCTTTCGACTATCCTCCGACCAAAGTCCTACTATCTCTCTCCAGCATATTTATATAGTTTATATTTTTGAACTTACATTTTTTTCAACAAAAAACCGCCTTCAAGTTGACTTCGAAGACGGCTTTCCAAAGCAGAGATTGTGCATTTACCAAATTTACAATCATCTATAAACGAACAGAACAGATAGACAGCATCATTATGATAAAAATCGCATAATAGTTTTTCCGGATTTTTTTCCTTTACGCATTCTGCAAAAAACTATTAAAAAACTTCATATGTTGTGTCTGCAAAAAAGATGAAAGCGACTATCAAGCGCTCTTGAAAGCCGCTTTCCGCAGAGATTGTGCCGAATAAACAATAATTTTTCGCGCTATAGTTTACTTACAATCAATATATTTCAAAATTGCCACTAAGGATTGTATCTTCATATTCAATCCAAATTGTATAATTACCGCTATTCAAAGCTTCGAGTTGGATGGTTATATCAGTCACATTATCCGTATTATATAAATTGGCATGAAGGATTGCTCCTTCTTCATCATAAATGCTTATAGCGGCAAGGCCAACTTCGTGATCGAAATTCAAAGAAAGCTCGCTACCTAATATGTAAGCGCTTACCGGAAGGATACGTTCGGATTTCGGATGAATGCTTCCCGGTTTTTTATCCTGTTCTTTCAATGGGATATTAGCTTGCGCAGCAAGGTGAGCGATGCTCATCGTTCCGAATAAAAACATAAAGAAAATGAAATTTCGCTTCATGAGTTTTACGTTTAGAGTTTTGATAGTAATTATTTATTAATACTTTTGTTGCCAAAATTATATCTTCATTCTATCAATTACAAAAAAGACTGTGGTACAGAGCACGAAAACAGCAAAGTAAAACACAATAGAAATCAATCGATTAGCCATTAACAAAAAAGATTCTTTGGTACAGCTTGTTTTCTATACCTGAAAAAGGCTTGATTTAACATTTCAAGAAAATAAAAACCGAGCTATTTGAAATAATACAGCAACAAAACCATGTATGATTAAATTGATTTATAATAAATCAGAATTCCCGCTATATTATATAACTATGAGAATTTTTCTATTAGTCATAATGATGACTGTGTTATTTTTTGGAAGCTGTAAAAAGAGCACGAAACCACAGCCTATTATCGAAACTGCGCATATTTTGTTAGACCAAGCTCCCGACAGCGCCTATCAGATATTACAATCCATCCCCTCACCCGACTCGCTACCCGATGCCCAGAAGGCTGATTATTATTTATTACTTACTCAGGCGGAATACAAGCTTGATTTGCCCTTCGAATCGGATTCGGCAATTGCTTTTTCAGCCGATTATTATTCCAAACGAAAAAACAAAGCATCCGAAGCGGGTTTGGCTTATTATTTAATGGGTTATGTAAACGAAATATTAGGTGAAAAAGAAAAAGCCTTAACAACTTACAAAGAAGCGTTGAACTATCTTTCGCCTGAAAATCAGCCGCGTTGGCGTGCATTGGCATATACATATATAGGTTCTTTATATAGCAAAGAGAAATTATTTAAACAAGCGGAAGAAAATTACAGAAAAACGCTTCCCATTTTTGAGGAAATAAAGGATAGTTTCGCCTTAGCCTGTAATTATTACAACATAGGAGAAATGAATGCCTGTACAGGATATAGAGATAGTGCTGTTCTTTATTTTACGATGGCGCAGGAATTGTCCCAACAAATAGGAAACAAATATTTATACCATCATACAATAGCTTCACTCGGCGAAACGTTAGCACAAACAGAACCGAAAAAAGCCAAAGCCTTGTTAAAACAGGCTTACGAATACAACAACGAAAAACACTTACATTCTGTATCCTATCTCGCTTATATCTATGCTATGGAGCAACAATTCGACTCTGCTCGCTACTATCTACACATTTTAGAGCAAAACAACTCTGAAAACACAAACGAATGCTTGATAACTCTAGTTCAAGCATATTTGAAAGCCAAAGAAGGAAAAGACCGACAAGCCTTCTTGCTGATGGAAAAAGCCTATTTACTTAACGATTCGATACAAGAAGAAATATTGAAAAACAGCTTGTTCGAAACAGAAAAACGCTACGATTTAAATCGCAAAGAAGCTGAATTGGCGCAAGCCGAACTCATGCAAAGCCGACATAAGGCTTACATATGGGGGCTTACTCTCAGCCTGATCATCTTTATTCTTAGCGCATCGCTTCTGCTGTTATTTCTTGTCAATAGACAAAAAAGAAAGCGGATAGAGATGAGTTATCAACAGCAATTATTAGAAAGCCGTTTGCAAAAAGAAAAAATACAGAACGAACAAAAAAAGGAATTGCTGCTGGAAAAACTTAAAACAAAGGTGGAAAATACCATCGAATTCAATCGTCTGATGATGGGTTTACCTGAAGAAGAGAAGCTCAAAGCTTTTACTAATAAAATCAGCAATCAGTCCATTATTTCTAAATCGGAGCAAAGTCTCTATATCGATGAAATAGACAAGCTATTCGGCGGAAAAATACGTCAGATTCCTTTGCAACACATCAACGTCACCGATAGTGATCTGATATTGCTTGCTCTTATATGCTTAGGCTGCGATATCACATCTTGCAGCGTATTGCTCAACATGAATAAAAACACGGTATATACACGTCGGAAAAGAATAAAATCGCATATCGGAATTACTGCTGAAATGGATATCGAAGAATGGGCGGAAAAGCATATTCTCTCCTCCCTATCGAAATAATAAAGAAAGAGAATGATGTTATAAAATTATAAAAACATTACAGTGTAACAATATGAAAATCAGACAATAATTGGCTTTTTCAGATTTAATACAACTAAAAAAGGATAATTTCTAAAATCTACCAATAAAGTTAAGTAATTATTTTTATATTTCAATCTTGTATACAATAAACGTTTTGTATATAATAAATA
>DAIOHI010000143.1:356-6592 GCA_036744815.1 Paludibacteraceae bacterium | reverse complement strand
TTGGATAAACATGGATTACGCATTAGAAGAAGATTTCTCGCAAAGACGCAAAAATCGCAAAGGAAATAGCATGCCACAAAAAACTTAGTATTCTTCGCGTCTTTGCGAGAAAAATTTAGCAACAAAACTCTAATGCTTAATTTAGAATAAATCTGTTGTATCTTTGTAAGCATAAATTATGCCGCTAATTTCCACATTCATTCCTATAAGAAGTCGATTTATGATTCGTAGTAGTCTGCTCACGCTCTTTTTTTGTTTATTCAGTTTAGCATCTTTCTCACAACAGCAAGATAAAGCCCGAGATGGTGAAGGTATTTATTCTTTTCTCAGACGTAATAATTGCACATCGCCCGAACAGCACAAAGAGTTTATCGAATTAAACAAAGATAAATTGGGTAAGAACAACAGCCTGCTCAAAGGCGTTAGCTATCGTCTGCCCGCACCTATCGAAACCACAGCTCTTACTTCTTCCGACAATGGAAAATACATCAACAAACTATTTGGAGAAACATATCAGGAATACACCGTCAAATCCGACAAGCTGAAAGGAGCCTGCTTCTTTCTATCTTCAGGGCACGGAGGACCCGATCCCGGCGCAATAAGCAAAGTTGACGGCTACAGCCTGCACGAAGACGAATATGCTTATGACGTTAGCCTGCGGCTTGCCAAAGCCCTGCTAGAAGAAGGAGCTACAGTCCACATGATTATACAGGATGAATTGGATGGCATTCGCGACGATAAATATCTGCCGACGAGCGACCGCGAAACATGTATGGGCGAAGCAATACCCTTAGGTCAGTTGCAGCGGCTCAAGCAAAGAAGCAATAAGATCAATACACTGGCAAAGCAATCGAAGGAGAAATATAAGCGCTGCGTTTTTATTCATGTGGATAGCAGAAGCCAAAAGAAACAGTTGGATGTATTCTTTTATTATGCCAACGAAAGCAGCGAAGGACAGAAACTATCCGAAACAATGAATAAAACCTTCGAGGAACATTATGCAAAGCATCAGCCCGACCGCGGTTTTTCGGGAACGGTGGGTGAACGCAACTTATACGTTCTGCGAAAAACAAGACCCGTTGGCATATACGCGGAACTGGGCAATATCCAAAACTCTTTTGACCAAAAACGCTTTCTCGACCCCAACAACAGACAAGCACTGGCAAACTGGATGTGCCGAGGATTTATCAAAGATTATGAGAATTGGAAGGAAGGGAAATAGCTTTAATTGACCAGATTAATCCTGTCGATTGATTGTTTTCAAAGAATTCATTCCACCCATCAGGAACCATCCCTTCTGTCCCATAAAACAAAAGTAGCTCTCCCTTACAAGAATACACAGATCTTGTATAGATAATAGCCGGGGATCTATCCTTTTGAAATTCTGTTGCTGTATTTATAATAATATGATTATCATCCATATTTTTATGCTTATACAAGAAAACTTCCACAGAGTGTGCTTGACTATGTTCATTACAAAATTCCATTAACCACTTGATATTTCGCAAAGGGTCTTCCACACCACATGCGGTAATATCATGATTTTCGTAAATTTCATATTGAGGCTCATCTTCTTTGCATCCACCCACTCCAATAATCAAAAACAGAAAGGGAAGCATCAAAAATATTTTCTTTGTTTTCATAGTTTTTATTATAAAATCTTTGTTAAACATAAAATCGGACCATCTAAGATAGAATAATCAAGTTGCAATTTCGTGTCAGATAAACAGTAATTTACTTCCGATTTGTCTATTTCTAAGATAGAACCATTTTCTAACAAGCGATATGTAAACTCTCCTGAATCTCCTCCTACAAATTTTATATCACTTGAAATAACTAAAATACCGTTTTCTTTAAAGATGTATTTTATATCAAAAGAAGAGTAATCGTATGTTTGAAGCTCTTTGAATACAGTTCGAACTTTTTCAAGCTTCCATTCTCCAAGTAAGTTATTAAGTTCAACTTCTACATTTTTCTCACACGAACATTTAAACGTACTCATTGTATTTATTATGTTTACAATTTCAATCTCTTGATATTTTTTTGTAGTCCATTGATTGCATTGCCAGACAGAGGATAACAAGTTATATTTAATATCAACATTCAAACCATGAACCTTATATTTTTCATCTAAGTTGATTGGATGGTATTCCTTTTCATTGATATTAATCTTCCAGCCACATCCATCTGTCGCAGGATCGCTATAAGTTATTATTGCTGTGTTTTCTAAAACATCCAAATTATTCTTCTCCTTTTTACAGGCAATCATTCCAATAATCAAAAACAGAGATGGAATAAATAAAAGTATTTTCTTTGTTTTCATAGCTTATCGTTTTTCAAAAAGTAAGTATTGCTTTTTATTATCGTAAAAGAATTTCAATTGATCGCCATCCAAATCATAGAATTCTATAGATTCAATTGCTTCATAAAAAAGATGAGCATTCCCGTTTATGCTGTCATCAATTTTTGTCAAGACATGAATATAAGGTCTCGAAAGCGATATAGCGATACTATTAATGATAGTACCCCCTATAGCAGTATTATCCGTATCAAAAGTGAAGGTATAATAGCCATCGCCTTCAGGTGTTGCTTTTACAGTCTCTCCTGTAAAAGCATTCACATATCCGGTCAATTGCCATGTAGAGCCTTTTAAATTAGATGTTTTTTCTTTCTCGCATCCTCCCATTCCTATTATCAAAAACAGAATAGGTATTGTTAAAAGTAAATTTCTTATTTTCATAATAATATTGTTTTTAAGTTAGCAGTATACGATGTAAGCAAAGCTTTTTAGCAAGAAGTCTGTTAAGACTTCGTTAATATAGATGCAATATTATACAAAAACTTGCATCTATTAACTGATTTATGTAACGTAGCCCAAGTAAGCTGAAATTTTAATGCATAATCTGGCTTCAATCACCCTTTATCCCTCAAAGTAAATTTTTCTATTTATTGCTTTTATATTCAAAATAATCTCTATATTTGTCAGCAGTAAATCGCTGAATTTGAAAACAAATTCGCCGCTCCCGAAACAGACTTCCAGCCTTTAATAAACAAACAGACAAACTTTAGATATAAATCTGTCGATTTCAATAATGAAGTCACCGACTTCGATAATGAAATCGCCAATATTGATGACAAAAATGGCAACATTGTTAACACAAGTGGCAGTTTCGTTAACAATTTCGACGAAAACGTTAACGCGGTCGGCAAAACGATTAACAACTTCGACGAGTTTGTTAATGTGATTGGCAACAATGTTAATACGATTGGCGAAACGCTTAACAATGTCGGCAACAATGTTAATAAGATCGGCAAAATGATTAACAATTTCGGCGACATTGTTAATAAAAACGGCATTTCTATTAACAAATACCAGAATTTTGCAGTAGCGGCTGCCGAATTTCACTTTCGAAACTACAGACTTACCATAATATCAATTCATTTTATTAATTTTTTAAATGTATTATTTATGGGGAAATCAACATCGAGGGTGCCTATACCCTCAAAGCCAAAGGAATTATTGAGTTTGTCGGAAAGAATTTTCGCCAAACACAGCGAACTGGGCGAAGCGTCGCCATTGAATGTACTTACCACGCATAAGTGGGAAAATAATGGGGGTAAAATCACCCTGGCTAAAACCAAGCACGAGGATGCGGAAGAATACAACCGCCGTAGCGAACAAGCCTACCGCGAGCGCGACCTCTTGCTAAGCGACATTAAAGAATCGGTAAAAGCCAGCCGCGACGTGCTGATGGGCGTTTATCGCGAAAACCCAAAGATGATGGGTGAATTTGGCTTCACAGTGGACGACAGCCCACGAGCGAAGAAGTAAGCGACCCTCATTGTAATTAAAGAAGAGAGGCTGTTCGATTTATTTTCGAAGAGCCTCTCGCTTGTTTATCTAATCTTTATTTTTTCCATAATATCTGTCGCTTCTGTACTTCGCCGTCTTTGACGATGACTACAAAATACATCCCTTTGATTGGCAACATCGTCCCAAATCACATAAAAAAGTTGGTTTGGAGGAATAATATTTTTTGCTTTATAAAGCAAGACACAAGTTACAAACTTGCGCCAGCGGGGACAGCAATGAAATATCTTTATTAATGAGAATCATATGTCAATGTGACTAATGAGATTAATGGGTTAATGGATCGTTTATTTCGCTTTTTTCTTTATAGATCAGTATCCCATAAAACAGATAGGGTAATAAAGTCATACCGATAATATATAACTTACTTAAGTTATATCCTTTGGTTAGTATTAAGTTTATTTTATAGAAATAATAAAGTCGAATAACCGGAACAAACAGCAATATTTTCCACGATGTAGGAACATTACATACTTTTGCTAACATCAATATTTTCACTACTGGAATAAAACAAAGATATGGGTTTATATTGTTCTGTTTGAAATAATAAAACAAAGTAAAATGAAATAGTATTAGCACAGAAAGAATAGAGAAATCAGTAAAAATAAAATAAAAGAGAGTAAAAATAAAAGAAGAGAAGCCGTTGTAAGCTGTATGATCTAAACATTCAGATAAAGCAACTGAAGAATTTAAAATATTAAGAAAAGGACCCAAAAAACCAGGATAAAAAATATGTTTAAATTGTAAAGCATCAAAAACATTTATAAAACGCAATAGTCCGGATTCCGATCCGATAGTCAGACCTAGTACAATAGCTAAAAAGATACTTATTATATAAAAGGTTACAGGAAATATTAAGACAACAAAAATAACATATCTATATTCGATAGCATGTTCTTTATACTCTTTTAAAAGATTTATTACTAAAAAAATAAATGTTATTGCTATTATCCATGGAAAAACACCCCCCAACATGGTAGGATCAATTAAAAAAATAACTATTTTAATTAAATATATCGTGAGTGAAAACAAAAAATATCTAAGCAAAAACCATCCGGTCTTATTCATCATATCTTTATTATCTTTTAGTTTTACAAAAAGATAAGTTAATATTCCAAAAAATAAAATGGTTAAAAAATCAAGTTCTGAAATAAAAATAGTAACTCTGAATATTTCCCTTAATATAAATACTGCTAAAGTAAAAAAGAAAAAGCACTTAATAACTATTCCATTTTTCGTTTTCATATGATACTATATATTTATTTTATACTGTTAGAACTTTTAAACAACTCATAATTAATCTCTAAATTTTCTTTATCTAATACTTTACTAATTTTTTCTACCCCCTTGCTACCGCACGAGTCCTCTCGTGTGGTAATACCATTATATCAACACAATATCTAATAATCCTTTTTCGCCAGCATAATCAATAGCGCTACTATATACATATTGTTCGGCACGAAATACCAAGCCTTCTTCTACCGGATTATTATGAATATAATTTAACTTTTCATCAATTACTTGATTACTCCATAACTCTATGGGCTTGTTGTCATGTCTCCAAAACTGGTAACGTTTTACATTGCCTGATTTTTTGCCTGCTTCTTCAAACTGATTCAACAACCATTCTTTTCTACTTTCTTGTGGGTTATCTTGAATAGCTTTTACGATTGCCTTACTGGTAAATTGCTTAAAACTGCCTAATATCAATTCCGGTTTTTCTTCTTTTTTGCTACTGAAAATTAAATGAACATGATTTGTCATGATACACCAAGCATAAATTTCCATCCCTTTTTCTTTTTGACAATAACGTAAACTATCAAGAAGAATTTCTTTGTACTCATTCCTTGTAAGTACATCTATCCATTCTACAACAGCAAAGCTTACAAAATATATACCCTTAGGATTATGAAACTTATAATTGCGACTCATAATAACTATTTATATTCTTCTATTGCGACTTTTCTTTATTACCACACGAGAGGACTCGTGCGGGAGCAGGGGGCTGAATGGTCGCCATTATAATAGAAAATTTTTTCCATGTTGTTTTCATTCGTTTCTAAGTAGCTTTGGTCGTCCCAATACTTATGCAAATCTGGACTTTGATTTAACCAACAAACAATAGCTCCTCCTTCTGAGAGATTCCACGCATAACTATGACAGTTATAAGTATCACTTGCATTGGCTAAAACCTCTGCTTGGGGATACGAAGTTCTATATAAATTTGTATAATAAGTAATTTCACTATTTGACATTTCTGTTCTCATAAATGCCGAAACAGTTGAGCCATTAGGAGTGTATAATGTAACTGTTTGTGCTGGTACATTTATTGAGAAACACATCAACAGAAACATTATAAAAGCTG
>DAIOHI010000143.1:0-346 GCA_036744815.1 Paludibacteraceae bacterium | reverse complement strand
GAATCTCACTACTAGAAAATGCTGGACAACTTGGCATCCCAATTCCCAACAAGTTAAAAGCCATTTTATCCCAACTCAGCGAAAAAAATAAAAACCATTAGTTTATAAATTTAATTAGTTCATAAATTGTTCTCCATTAGAAATAATTATTTGAAAAAAACTATCGTATTCGTCTTTACTTTCAACATTAAGAGCCGATGTTTCTAAAAAAGATTTTAATTTTGGATTGTTATTTGCTATGTCAACAAAAGGTTTATAATTTGAATTTGACAGCACCCTTCCTATCAAGAACCATGTTATTTCTCTTGACACACTTCCTGCGTATTGAATGTCATCTTGACGAATA
>DAIOHI010000142.1:0-6662 GCA_036744815.1 Paludibacteraceae bacterium | reverse complement strand
CCGTCGGAAATTGTTTCGCGAAAGATGTTTAATATGTGCAGCTTGTTGTTGGACTGCATTTTAACGTATATCAAAAAATGATTGTGACTTCAAGCAGGCAGCGAATGTTTTTGAAATAGTTTTGTTTTTAAGCATGTTTTATCCTGTCGGCTTCTTCGGCACGTTTTGCGGAATTCCACGAACTTAAATCACCCGTCAGATAACCGGTTATACGGCGCATACGAACGATGTTTTCGCTTTTACAAATTGGGCATTGCGCATGAATAACACCTTTGTATCCACAATGCTTGCAAGTGTCAACCGGATGATTGATAGATCCGTATCCGATATTTTCTTTTTTCATTAAGTTGACAATCTTCAAAACAACAGGAACGTTCTTTTTAGCTTCGCCATCTAACTCTACATAAGTAATGTGCCCGGCGCGGGTAATGGCGTGGAAAGGAGCTTCCAGTTTAATTTTTTCAGCAATCGTAACATGTTCTTTTACGTCTATGTGGAATGAATTCACATAATAATCGCGGTCGGTAACTCCTTCGATAATGCCGTATTTACGACGGTCGAGTTTGGTAAAGCGTCCCGATAATCCTTCTGCCGGCGTAGCCAAAACGGAATAATTGAGTTTATATTTCTGCTTATATTCATCTACAACTTTGTTCAATTCAAGTACAGAA
This sequence comes from Paludibacteraceae bacterium, assembly GCA_036744815.1. Lineage (GTDB taxonomy): Bacteria > Bacteroidota > Bacteroidia > Bacteroidales > Paludibacteraceae > H1. Next base: position 5,991 of record DAIOHI010000142.1, on the reverse strand, counting down.
TTGTAGAGCGTGTCGTAAGCCTGTTTGTTAATCGCGTGTCCTTCGCCGTAAATAGCTACCATAGCATTATGTCCGCCGATAAATCCTATTCCAAGCGTTCCGGAGTTAATTACGTCACCTACTTCGTCGTTAATATCCAAATTTTCGCTTCCTTTCCAGATGTTATTTCCCATCATAAAAGGAAACTGCCGAGCAAGTGCTTTTCGTTGATATTGATAGCGGTCGTAGAGTTGTTCTGCAACCATTTCGGCGCTTGCTCGTAGCGATTTAATAAAAATATCGCTCGCCAAAGTTTGAATCACTTTTTTCGATTGATCGGGAATTCGTTCTTCTGCCTGGCGTTTGGCTTCGATGGCTAAACGAGGCAAATTAATAGAGGTAAATGAAAGATTTCCACGACCAATAGAGCTTTTCTCGCCATGTAGGTTTTCAAATACGCGAGTGCGGCAACCCATTGATGCAACTTCGTAAAGGTAGCGTTTCGGATCCTCCGCTTTCCATTTTTCGTGTACATTGTAGCTTGCATCTAAAAAGAGGAAGTTTGGGAAAAGAGCTGTCGATGTTGTGTGGCAAGCTTCGAGCAGTAAATCGAAATTGGGCGCATCGAACTTAATTTCACCTTTCAATGCTGCGTCAAAATTCTTGGATGCTTTTTCATAATCGCTCTCGCTGTAGGAAATGCCATCTTTAACCTTAAATATTTGTATCGGAAAAACAGGAATCTCTCCATTACCCAGTCCCTCCATTGTTGCCGCAAGTAATTCGCGTATCACCATTCTGCCTTCTGCCGACGTATCGGTTCCGTAGTTGATGGAGCTAAAAACAACCTGATTTCCTCCTCGGGAATGCATTGTGTTAAGATTGTGAACAAAAGCTTCCATCGCTTGATGCGTATCCTTTTTGGTCGTTTCTCTCGATCGGTCAACAATAACAGCAAAATCCTCATTTGACATCTTATTCTTGAGCGTTTTCAACAAAGCATCTCGCTCTTCATCCTTTATTTCGATGCTTGAAATATGTCTCTTGACATCGTTTTTTACTACTGATTCATCCAATTTTACTCCTTGCAATAAGAAAAACATAACAAGATTCGAAGCCAAGTGCTTTTGGAAAGTCTTTAGAACGCCTTTTGCCATAAAGAAATCGAAAGCAGGAATGGATTGTCCGCCATGCTGCTCGTTTTGATTGGTTTGAAAAACGATAGTAGCTAAAGTTGCATAACTCTGAATAGATTGTGGTGGACGTATGCTGCCGTTTTTCGTATGAAATCCTTTTTCAAACAATTCGTTCAAATCGTATTGTATGCAAGTGGTGGTTTTCGTTGGATAATAATCCAAATCGTGAATATGGATGTCGCCGTTGTTGTGCGCTTGAGAATATTCTACATTCAGCAAGTATTTTTGGGCGTAATCCTTCGTAACTTCCGATGCAAAAGTCATCATTTGTCCAGCCGGAGTGTGTGCCGACATGTTGGCATTACTTAGGTTGACGTCATTTTTTTCGATAGAAACAATGCCGTCCATAATATGCTTCATGGATGTTTTTTTATGACGCTCTACATTGCGCCATTGGCGGTAGATGATGTACTTTTTTGCAACAATCGGATTGCGTTTCATCAGTTCATTTTCAACCAAATCTTGTATCTCTTCAACCGAAATACTTGCGGTATTTATTTGCGATGCTATGGCAAATGCAATTTCGTACATTTCGCGTTCGGCATCGGGCATATTGCTCGCTCTAAATGACTTGGTAATTGCGTTTTTAATTTTTTCAATGGAAAAAACTTCTTGTTTTCCGTCGCGCTTAGTAATCAGGATCTCAGAGAAATTCATGGCTTATGTTTTTAAAGATGTTGTTGACTGCTGTTGTTTTTTCTGTATTTCGGATTGATTCCAAATCCATAAAAACTATTGTTTACTTCTCTCAAACAATTGCTGCAAAGACAATCGCTATAGTAAAAATTGACGTATGATTTGATTAAAGAGGATAGCGTAATTTTTCTGCATTCGCAGTTTTCGATAGAGGCGACGTTGCAATAAAACGCTGCGGAGCAACGCGAACAAGTTTTTTCCATATCAGTATTAAGTAAACGTGAATACGACTTCTATTGCCTCTTATCCCGAAAGACAATTTTTTGACTTGAAAACTGGCAGGTCTTCTGGCTTTTCCTGTAAATCGCAAATCCTTCCCGTTCTTCGATGTCGAACAGTGGTTTGAGTGTTTTAGCGGTTTCCTTTCTTTCCTCTATCGGAGGAGTAGGGGAGGCTTTTACAGCAGCGGGAACTGCTCGGGATTTTCACCCGATTCCCTTTTCATCTTTACTCTGAGAACTCAAAATAGAGACACCAATTTTCTTTTGCAAATGTATAGAATAATATTTTAAAAGCAATCATTTTTATATTATATTTTATAAAATAGAAATATTTGTCTTTTTTATTAAAATTAGTTGTTTGATAATTAGGTATATATAGTTTGTTTTGGGAAACTTTTGTTAGTTATTTGTTTTAAAGATATAATATTTTTGAAATACTTTGTATTGTTTTGTTGAATGTCGTGTTTAATATTTCAATTTCAAAGCAAAAAGAATAGGCAGGTATTTTTCTTTATGCTTGGGCTCAGTTTTATCAATAATATAAGCCTGTTTTAATGTTAAGAGATAGAAATTACTTACGATTTGCTGTAATAGAGCGCGTTTTGAAAGAAAAATAACAACAACCTATTGGGAAATAATTAAAGTTTTTATTCAAGCTTTTAGTATCTTTGCATTTCCGCTAATAAAAACATGAATTTGGTCGATGGAACAAAGTCCCGTAAATAAACAAATTGTAGATAAGTTGATAAAAGAATTCGGCATTAGCGACTTTGGCAATGCTGTTATTCGTGAAATAAAGACTATTGCTGCTCAGGCAGAAAAAGAGTCGGGTGTTGAATTTATCAAAATGGAAATGGGAGTGCCGGGACTTCCTGCTTCGAGCATAGGAATTGAAGCCGAAATAGCAGCCTTGAAGTCTGGCGTAGCGAGTATTTACGCCGAAATGGAAGGTCTTCCTGAACTAAAAGAAGAAAGCTCACGTTTTCTGAAAGCTTTTGTAGATGTTGATATTGCTCCGCAAGGATGTATTCCTGTGTCGGGTTCGATGCAAGGAACTTATGCGGCTTTTCTTACATGCAGTCAATGCGATAAGACGAAAGATACGATTCTTTTTATCGATCCCGGCTTTCCGGTTCAGAAAACGCAACTGATCGTTATGGATCAGAAGTATGAGAGTTTCGATGTTTATGATTATCGGGGCGAAAAGCTGTATGATAAACTGGAATCTTATCTGAAAGGAGGAAATATATCCGCATTAATATATTCAAACCCAAATAATCCGAGTTGGATCAATTTTAAAGAAGAAGAGCTTCGTATTATAGGTGAACTTTGCCGAAAATACGATATCATTGTTTTGGAAGATTTGGCATATTTTGCTATGGATTTTCGTAGTGATTTAGGCAAGCCTTTCGAAGCTCCATTTCAGCCCACAGTTGCAAAGTATTGCGACAATTATGTTCTCTTTATATCGGCATCGAAAGCCTTTAGTTATGCCGGACAGCGTGTTGGGGTAGCTTGTGTTTCGGATAAATTATATAATCGTAAGTATTCAGGTATTACTGAGCGTTACGGAATGGGAACTTTTGGTTCTACATTTATTTATCGGGTACTTTATGCTCTTAGCGCGGGAGTCAATCATTCGTCTCAATATGCTCTTGCCGAGATGTTTAAAGCGGCAAACGACGGTAAGTATGATTTTTTGAATGACGTGTCGGAATACGGTCGTCGGGCAAAGCGATTGAAGGAGATATTTCTCCGTCATGGTTTTCGCTTGGTTTACGACAACGATATGGGTGAGCCCGTTGCCGACGGTTTTTATTTTACCATAACTTATCCTGGTATGACGGGCGGCGAACTCTCGCTCGAATTGATGTATTACGGCGTGAGTGCAATTTCACTTTCTACTACCGGAAGTGCACAGGAAGGACTTCGAATTTGTACGTCCTTTATTTATCCGCATCAATACGATTTATTGGATGAGCGAATGGCGCTTTTTGCACAAAATCATAAAAACAATACGAAATAAAACAAAAGAATAATGATTTGGAATAAGCACAAAGAGTGCATGAGCCTTGATGAGAAGCACAATCTTCAGAGTGAGCGACTTCGTAAATTGGTAAATAGAGTGTATCATAGCACTCCTTTCTATCGTCAAAAAATGCAGGAAATGGATATTAATCCCGAGGATATTCGGACCATTGAAGATATTGTAAAACTGCCTTTTACCACTAAGCAAGATCTTCGAGACAATTATCCTTACGGCTTATTTGCCGTTCCAATGTCGCAAATTGTTCGTTTGCATGCATCGTCGGGAACAACCGGAAAACCAACAGTTGTGGGTTATACCCGACGCGATTTATCCATTTGGTCGGAAGCCGTGGCGCGTTGCCTTTCGGCTTACGGAACAGCGCAGGGCGATATCTTTTCCGTGGCTTACGGCTATGGTTTGTTTACAGGTGGACTTGGCTTGCATTATGGTGTGGAGCATCTTGGGGCAACGGTTATTCCCGTTTCGAGCGGAAATACCGCCAAGCAAATTCAATTGATGCACGATTTTGGCTCTACGGCTATTGCTTGCACGCCTTCTTATGCGCTGTATCTTGCCGAAGCTTTGAAGGAAACGGGTATTCCACGTGAGGAATTTAAACTTCGCGTAGGAATTTTCGGTGCTGAGCCTTGGACTGAAAATATGCGCAAAGAAATTGAAAATAAACTAGGGATAGAGGCTTATAATATTTATGGCTTAAGCGAGATTATGGGACCCGGTGTGTCGCACGAATGCCGATGCAAAAACGGTTCGCATATTGTTGACGATCATTTCTATCCCGAAATTATTTCGCCCGATACATTGGAGCAATTGCCATACGGGACGCAGGGAGAATTGGTATTTACTACGCTGACAAAAGAAGGACTTCCTCTATTGCGCTACCGAACCAAGGATTTGTGTACGCTTGACGGCGAAATTTGCGAATGTGGACGCACGAGTGTGCGTATGAGCCGCATCGTTGGTCGTAGTGATGATATGCTAATTATTCGTGGAGTTAATGTCTTCCCAACACAGATAGAAAGTGTTATTCTTGAGATCGAAGAACTCGAACCGCATTATTTATTGGTGGTTGATCGGAAAAACAATTTAGATACTTTGGAAGTTCAGGTGGAATTGAAAGATGGCTTTTATTCCGACGAAATAAGTAAAATGCTGGCATTGCAGAAGAAAATAGCATCACGCATACATAGTGTTTTGGGACTTGGCTGTAATGTAAAACTTGTAGAACCGAATGCGATTGCTCGTAGTGAAGGAAAAGCAAAACGGGTAATTGATAAACGCGCACTTTCATAACTAAAACGAAATATTATGAAGATAAAACAACTTTCCGTTTTTATAGAAAACAAAGTAGGTCGCATCAACGAAGTGGTACAGGTTCTTGGCGACAACGGCATTAATATGACCGCTTTCAGTCTGGCTGAAAATATCGACTTCGGTATATTGCGCTTGATTGTATCCGATGTGGATAAAGCTGTTAAAGTGTTGAAAGATGCTAAGTTCGGAGTGAATATCACCGACGTTGTATGTCTTTCCTGTCCGAATGTGGCGGGTTCGCTTTCGACCATTATGAAGCAGCTTGCAAAAGAAGATGTCTTTATTGAATATATGTACGCCTTCTCGCAGGGCGAAGTCGCAAACGTCGTTATTAAACCCAATGATATAGACAAATGTATCGCAGTTTTGGATAAATGCGCTTGCGATATTGTGAAATTATAAAAGCCTTCAAAATCATTTGTAGAGGACTTTTCTCTTTTCTTTTCAATCTATTTGTATTTTATTTTTAAACTAATTTTTATGATAAACTTTATTAAACTCAAGTCTTCAAAACTTTCTAAGAGAGGTTTTTTTTGGC
>DAIOHI010000141.1:0-6676 GCA_036744815.1 Paludibacteraceae bacterium | reverse complement strand
ATCGCAACGGACAAAATGTGCTGTATTGGCATTGGAGTCCCGAGCATAGCTGGGAGATGAACTTCCCTATAAAAGGTTACAACGAATGTTTGATAACTTACATCTTGGCAGCCTGCTCGCCCACTCATGGAGTTAATGCCGAAACCTATCACGAAGGTTGGGCGGATAACGGGAAAATTATTGAGCCACACGAGCGTGAAGGCTATAATTTGGATATGCATTATCAGAGTCTTAGTGGAGCTGGTCCTTTGTTTTGGGCGCATTATTCTTTCTTGGGCTTAGATCCTACCGGATTGAAAGACCGCTATGCCGACTATTTCCAGGAAATGAAGAATTATGCCTTGATCAATCGCGCTTATTGTATTCGCAATCCGAAGGATTTTAAAGGATACGGCGAAGATTCTTGGGGACTTTCGGCAAGTTATTCGGTAGTTGGCTATGCGGCTCATCAGCCTTACGAAGTGGACGACCACGGAGTGATTGCCCCTACGGCGGCTTTGTCGTCTATCGTTTATACACCCGAAGAGTCGATGCAGGTAATGCGTTATTTGTATAGCAAGAGAGATAGCTTGTTAGGCAAATATGGCTTCTACGATGCTTATAGCGAAACCGATGATTGGTATCCGCAGCGCTATCTGGCAATCGACCAAGGACCAATAGTGGTAATGATTGAAAATTATCGTAGCGGATTGTTGTGGAAACTCTTTATGAGTCATCCCGACGTGCAGCTAGGATTGAAAAAGCTGGGCTTCGAAAGTCCTTATTTTAAATAAATGTTTTCATAAAAAAGAAACAACCGCAGGTAGTGATACTTGCGGTTGTTTTATTTGTAGGACGAGATAATCAAAGCGTATGTATTAAACTTTCAATAAAAATAGGATAAAAAGCGTAACATTCGTTACGCTTTTTTGCGATAACTATATGTATCTTTGAAACGATATATAGTATAGTTAACCGAAGATGAAAAAAATCCTAAACATTATACCTCGTGTTTTTGTGCTTCCAATATTTATTATTGGAGGTATAATTGTTGGTTTGGGTGCGTATACTGTTTATATGTCACGTGCACACTCCTACCTATCCGACGATCCGGCAGCATGTATAAATTGCCATATTATGACTCCTTATTATCAGTCATGGATGCATAGCTCTCACCACCTTTGGACTACTTGCAACGATTGTCATGTACCGCAAGATAATGTTGTCAATAAATATGCTTTTAAGGCAATGGATGGTCTTTATCATGCTGCCGTATTCACAATAAAAAATGAGCCACAAGTTATTCGTCCGCGTTCGGCAAGTCACGAAGTGATAATGAATAACTGTATTCGTTGCCACACACAGCTCAATACCGAATTCGTAAATACAGGAATGATTAGCTATACGCAAACAAAAGAAGGCGAAGGCAAAGCCTGTTGGGATTGCCATAGAGAAGTGCCACATACGGTTGTGAGTAATTTATCATCATCTCCCAATGCGATAGTTCCGTTGCCAGAATCACCGGTACCAAATTGGTTGAAAGATTTAATGAAAAAATAAAATATATAAAAGTTATGTTGAAAAGATTAGCAGAGTCGATAAGACGCAAACCAATTATCGGTTGGGGAATATTCGCTGTTGTTATGCTTGCAGTGTTTATGTTGGGGCTTTTGGCTGCTTCCATTACAGAACGCAGAGCCGAAATTGCTACATTATACAACAATCGAGTAATAGAAATATCGGGAATCAATCCTAAAAGTGAAGAATGGGGACTGAACTATCCTCGCGAGTACAATACATGGAAAAAGACCAAAGAGATGGATTTTCAAAGTAAACATTTAGGTAATATGCCTGAAGATATCTTGGAGAAACGTCCTGAAATGGTGGTTCTTTGGGCAGGATACGCTTTTTCACGGGAATATACTGCTCCTCGCGGACATATGTATACGATAGAAGATGTTACTCACACGCTCAGAACCGGTACGCCGGATCATGACCATAAAGACATGCAGCCTTCCACCTGTTGGACTTGTAAAAGTCCTGATGTGCCGCGTATGATGCATGAAATGGGAATTGAAAATTTCTACAAAGCATCGTGGAGTCAAAACGGCAGCGAGATTGTAAATCCACTTGGTTGTGCCGATTGCCACGATCCTAAAACAATGAATCTGACCATTACCCGTCCAGCATTGGTCGAAGCATTCGAACGAATGGGTAAAAATATAGCAGACGCAACTCCACAAGAAATGCGCACGCTGGTGTGCGCCCAATGTCATGTGGAGTACTTTTTCAAAGGTGATGGAAAATATCTGACTTTTCCATGGGATGGAGGTGTTACCGTAGAAGCTATGGAAGAATATTACGACAATGCCAATTACACCGACTGGGTACATCATTTGAGCAAAGCTCCCATGTTGAAGGCTCAACACCCCGACTATGAGATTTTCTTGTTAGGTCCTCATGCACAGCGTGGACTTGGTTGTGCCGATTGTCATATGCCTTACATGGCGGAAGGAGGCATTAAGTATTCAAATCACCAAATAATGAGTCCGCTGAAAAACATCTCATCAACTTGCCAAACTTGTCATCGCGACAGTGAGGAAAATCTGAAGAACTATGTTTATCAATATCAGGACAAAGCTATCGAAATTCGAGATCGTATAGAAGCAGAGCTGTCAAAAGCGCACATCATGGCTAAAACAGCTTGGGATAATGGAGCCGATGATACGAAAATGAAGCAATCATTGCAGTTGATTCGTCAAGCCCAATGGCGTTGGGATTTTGCCGTAGCATCGCATGGAGCATCGTTCCATGCGCCTGTTGAGACTCAGCGTATTTTGGCACATAGTCTTGATCGCACGATGCAGGCACAGTTGGAGTTACAAAAAGTCCTTTTCTCACTTGGAGTAGCAGATGTATCAATGCCTGATATTTCATCTAAAGAAAAAGCACAAAAATACATTGGTTTGGATATGCAAAAGCTTCGTAACGAAAAAGATAAATGGATAAATACGACTTTACCGCAATGGGTTGAAAAAGCTCAAGCAGAAGAAAAAATTGCAATGAGTAATTAAGAATGGAAAATACAACCGGCACAAATAACAATCGCAGGATATGGCAAACACCTTGGAGCTTTCTTGAAAGCATTGCCATTGTTTGCGGTATTGTTGTCGTCGGCTTTGTTTTGCAACTCGTAACAAACAGCAGTTTTAACTTCTATCTACTTGCATCACCAGTCAATTATGTTGTAGGGGTAGTGATTGTTCTGTTCTGTGTTTGTCTATCGTTTTTCAAAAACACTAGCTTCGTAAGATGGTTTTCCAACATATCATTTTCGGTCTCTTTAATTATAACTCTGTTGGTGTTGAGCATCATAATGGGCTTGACTCCGCAAACAACCGGCAGTAGCATAAATACTGAAAACCTGTTTTTTCGATTAGGTTTTGATCAGATGACCCGCTCATGGGCATTTGTTTTGATTTACTTCGTGTTGCTACTCTCATTAGGAACTCTTGTCGCACGACGATTGAGTAATTTCAAATGGAGAGATTACGGTTTCCATGTTAATCATATAGGCTTGTGGTTAGTTTTGTTTTCCGCAGGCTTAGGGCATGCCGATATCGAACGCTACATTATGCATGTTCGTGAAGGAGAAACTGAATGGCGGGTTTATGACGACGAAGAGAATGTAAAAGAGCTGCCTATTGCCATTCAACTCAATGACTTTGATATGGAGGAATATCCTCCTCGGCTGACTATAATTGACCGAGAAAGCGGAGAGCCTCAGCCCCAAAACACTCCCGATTATTATCAAATTGATACAAAGAAAACAGAAGGGATGCTTAATGGTTGGGAATTGAGTGTTGAAGAATATATTCATCAGGCTATCCGGAACAGTGATAGCACCTACCGTGAAGTGCCGATGCCCGGAGCTGCGCCTGCTATCCGTATTGCTATGAAGAACAAAGAAACGACAGAAATAAAGACGGGTTGGGTTTGCGGAGGTAATCAGGCGCAATTATATATGACCTTGCCGCTCGATAAACAATACTGTGTGGTAATGACGCAACCCGAACCTAAACGCTTTATGTCCGATGTAGAAATATATACTTCTGACGGAACTATCAAAGAAGCACAAATAGAAGTCAACAAGCCAGCACGAATTGGCAGTTGGACAGTATATCAGTACGGTTATGACAATGGCGCTGGACGACTATCTTCATACAGCAGTTTCGAACTCGTTTATGATCCTTGGAAAATACCTGTTTATATAGGCTTCGGATTGATCGCATTAGGCTCATTGTTTATGATTTGGAATGGGAAACAACTAAGACGCAAGTACGAAGCAGAAAATAATGATGAATATGACTTGGGATAACTTTATATATTTTGCTTTACCTGCTGCATTATGTTGGCTGACAGCAGGAACTGTGGTTTACAGCCTTAAGCTCCCGAAATGGCTTCCTGATCTATTGATGTTTGCTGGATTACTTATTTTTGCCGTATTTATTACAGGCTTCTGGATAGGATTGGAACGTCCGCCTATGCGGACGATGGGCGAAACCCGTTTGTGGTATTCATTCTTTCTCGCCTCGTTCGGCTATATAGCTTATCGCCGTTGGAAATACCCTTGGTTATTATCGTTTGCAGCAATAGTGGCTACGGTTTTTGTTATTGTTAATCTATTGAAACCCGAAATACATTCGAAAAATCTGATGCCAGCCTTGCAAAGTGGATGGTTTGTGCCACACGTAACGGCATATATACTTTCATATGCTATGCTTGGTGCTGCTACGGTCGGAGCATTTATTCAGATGCACAAGATCGCTAAAATGGGCGAAACGGACGAAAAGATGTTCGACTTTATAGATAATATCGTTTATGTGGGTTTCGGCTTATTGGTTTTAGGACTATTGATGGGAGCGGTATGGGCAAAAGAGGCTTGGGGGCATTATTGGGAGTGGGATCCGAAAGAAACTTGGGCATTTATCACATCCTTTGCCTATTTAGCCTACATTCATGTTAGATTATTCGGTAAAAAGCACGAAAAATTTGCTCTATGGCTTCTGCCTGTAGCATTTATTCTGCTGATGATAACATGGATTGGCGTTAATTACCTGCCTGCAGCACAAGGAAGTATCCACGTTTATTAACTTAAGGAACTACATGTTTGGTCTTTCCTGAAACTGCTTCGATATCTAATCGGATAATATCCGTTCTGTGAAATGACTTTTCGCTGTATTTTATTCCAACTTCTTTGTCGTTTGGCGAATACTTGTCAAGCAGCAACATCAATGCCGACATCCGCTCTTCGGCTGACAGATTTATATTTGCCTTCCCTCTGACAACAATGCTTTCGTAAGCAGTGGTAAATTTATGTGATATTACTTTGGTTTGTCCTATTACGCAAAACGAAACCAACGGATTTTTCCTAAGCATCTCCAGTTTATGCCCTTCGGGTGCGCAATGGAAATATATTGATAGCTTATCGTTCCATACGTAATTAATTGGGATGCCGTAAGCGCCTATTTCTTCTTCGTTAGTTTCTACCATTGACAATATTCCATATTCGCCTGAATGTAGCAAATCCATTGCTTCTTTTTCATCCAAAAGGCGGTCTTGTCTGCGTACTTTGCTGTTGTCGTATTTTAGTGTCATAACATTTCTTTTAATGCATTTCTATTTATAATTTGCCCTTTCCCTGCCTCAAATTCAATAATTCCGTCGCGTACCATTTCCGATATCGCCCGAGAAAGAGAAGGACGTTCAACACCAAAGTACTCGGCAAGCGATGCGATACTTTGCCCCAGTTCAAACTCATTACCATGAGTACGTTGCAGAAGGTAAAAAGCCACCTTCGTTTTTATTCCTTTCAGCGAGAATATCTTTAGTCGTTCCGATAAAAACTGCATCCGATCTGCCGTAAATGCCATAAATCCACGCAAGAAATGAGGACACTTTGCCATTTGCTTTTCTATTGAGTCTTTTTTTATCAGTATTATCTCGGATTCTTCCAATGCGATTACATCAACAGGGAAACAGTTATTTTCAGCGAACAAGAAAGTTGCCGCCAGTGGGTAAGGAGCTTTGATCTCTTCAACATGAAGCGTTAATCCGGGATCGGATACAATTTCAGTTTTAACTTTCCCTTTGCTCAGCATATGGAGACATGTTACTTCATCGCCTTGATACGCTACGTACTCTCCTTTTTTATAACTTTTTATGGAGTGAGGTATTGTGCATTTAATTTGGGCTATCTCTTCGGGAGATTTATCCTTACACATGGTGCAGAAGAAAAGCAAATCTAAGTTTTCCATTGTTTTGATGTTTGATACAAAGTTAGATAAAATACTTACATTATGTGTAACAAATATCACACTATAGCTTACCTAGCTTAACTTCAATTCACATATACTTTAGTGTTTTTTCTTTGCGTTTTTGCAGTAGATACTTTTAAGTACGCAGCTTATAAAACATGATTTGTGTTTAATATGTAGGTTCATGCAAGCCGCAGACATAGTACAAAGCCGCTTCCTTTCGTCCGATGCGCAACAGCGCCGTCTCTAATTCAAGAGACGGCGCTGTTATACAATAATAAAAGAGGAGGTCTGTCTTAGTAATACTTCTTGCTGCTTAAATCACGTGCATCGCGTCAAGAATAATCTTCAACAGAAAGAGGATGCCTATTACATATACC